>CALXAQ010000101.1 GCA_944386335.1 uncultured Clostridia bacterium
ACCAGCACCAGTATTAAGAGGAAATAGCAAGACTGGCATCATTAAAACAGATTAGCGTATCCCATTGTCCAGTAAGCAATTTAAAGTTGGGCTGTGGAGTAGCCAATATTACAGAGATGATAAAGCAAGGGATAAATGTAAGCATAGGAACGGATGGACAGGGTAGTGGAAGCAACTTAGATTTATGGGAAAGCATGAAATATACGGCACTTTTGCAAAAAGGTGTACAAGAAGATGCTATGCAAATGCCAGCTTATGAAGTATTAAAAATGGGGACCATTAATGGAGCAAAAGCATTAGGCATGCAGGAGAAAATTGGAAGTATAGAAAAAGGGAAATTGGCAGATATCATTATAATAAATTTAGAAAATATTGTGTTGCAACCAGTCAATGATAGGATAGCAGATATAATATATAATGTGAAGGGAAATGATGTAGAAACAAGTATCATTAATGGGAATATAGTAATGGAAAATCGCGTATTGCAAATAAAAGACAATCCAAAAGAGATAATAGACCAATGCAGAAAAATTATACAACGAATCCAATAAAACCTTCCTATATAAGGAGATAAGCCTAGTTTGACATTGACAAAATATTAAAAAAAGAGTAAAATAGTAATGGTAAAATGGATAAAAGGAGATAAAAGTGCCGAAGAATTATAATGGAAAATTATTTGATAAATTAGTGTCCAAAACAAAGGTGTATTTAGTAATTATAGCAATTTTATTAATCATTTTGTGTTGTTATGAAATTCAATATATTACACCTGCCATTTTGATATATATTCTGGTATTAATGTATGCTTATTGGACAAATAACAAAAGAAAGGCAGAACTTACAGAACATATAAAAGATTTAACTTTAACAGTAGATAATGCAGCTAAAAGTACCTTAATTAATTCTCCATTTCCACTTATCATTATAGAGACAGATGGAAATGTTATTTGGAAAAGTTCTAAATTTATTCATGAATTTGCTAATATAGACATTCATAATTATTTGAATAATATTGTAAAAGAACTAAGATTAGAAATAGAAAATAGTAGTGAACAAAATAAAAAAGAATTAGAAGAATTAATAAAAAAACAAGTAAAAATAGGAAATAAAACTTATAAAATATTAGGGGAATATGTAAAATCAAAGGAAAAAGAAAAAAATAAAGAAGCACAATATATGGCAACCCTATACTTTATTGATGAAACACAAAATATAGAATTGGCAAAAGAATACGAAAATTCTAAAGTATGTATTGGTATTATTATGATAGATAACTATGAAGAAATTATGCAAAGAATTGCTAGTGAAGATAGACCACAAATTTTAGCACAAATAGAAAAAACACTATATGATTGGGCAGCAGAATTTGAAGGATTAATTATAAAGTCAGATAGAGATACTTTTGTAGTTATTTTAGAACAAAAATACATAGAAAAGTTAGAAGAAAATCGTTTTAATATATTAGATACTATGAAAGAAATTAAAATTCCAGGAAAATTGCAATCTACACTAAGTATAGCAATTTCGGATGAAGGTACATCTAATTATGAAAAATATAAATCAGCAGAAGCAGCTATAGATTTAGCACTAGGACGTGGAGGAGATCAAGCTGTTATTAGAAAAGATGGTAAATATACTTTCTTTGGTGGAAGAACACAAGAAATGGAAAAAAGGACAAGAGTAAAGGCAAGAATTGTATCTCATGCGTTAGAAGAACTAATAAAAGAAGCAAACGATGTAATAATAATGGGACATTCTAATAGTGACATTGATGCTATGGGTTCTAGCTTTGGTATTTATAGAATAGCCAAAACAGTAGGGAAACAAGCTTACATTGTGAGTGAAACAGCAGGCATGAGTTTAGGGAGTTACTTAGAAGAAGCAAAAAAACAAGAGGAATATAAAGAAGCTATTATAACGAAAGATATAGCCCTAGAAAAAATTACTTCCCAAACATTACTTGTAGTAGTGGATACACATAAAAAAGATTATGTAGAAGTACCTGAATTGTTAGAAAGGACGAATAAAATTGTAGTGGTAGACCATCATAGAAGAAGCCCAGATTTTATAGAAAATTCTATTTTAACTTTCCATGAAGTTTATGCTTCTTCAGCATGTGAATTGGTAACAGAATTAATAGAATACTCAGAAAATGATATTGCCTTATCAGAAATTGAAACAGAAGGTTTATATGCAGGTATAATGATGGATACGAAAAATTTTACTTTTAAAACAGGTGTAAGAACTTTTGAAGCAGCAGCTTACCTTCGAAAATGTGGAGTAGATATTATTAAAGTAAAAAAATGGTTCCAAAGTGATTTAGCAACCTATAATAAAATTGCCCAAATTGTAGAAAAAGCAGAAATAGTGAATGATACTATAGGAATATCCATTTATGAAGAGCAAGATGAAAACGCAAATATTGTTTGTGCAAAAGCAGCAGATGAATTATTAACGATTAGTGATATTACAGCATCTTTTGTTATTGGAAATTTAGGTGAAAAAGTGTGTATTAGTGGTCGTTCTATTGGAGAAATTAATGTACAACTTATTTTAGAAAAACTAGGAGGAGGAGGACATATTACACTTGCTGGAGCCCAAGTAGAAGGAATGAACATAGAAGAAGTAAAACAAGAGTTAATCAATAGAATTAACGAGTATTTTAGTGAAATTGTAGGGTGAAAAAAATAAATCAACAAAATATTACATTTTTGTTGATTTATTTTTTGATATTAGATATAATAATTTTGGAAAAGGGGAAAGTCAAATGAAAAAGATAGCAAGTATATTGGGAATTATAATAGGAATATGGTTATTGTGTACTTCTATGAGTTTTGCGGAGGGGAGAATTACGTATCAAGCACAATATAAGGATGCAATATCCTATGATGTTATTATAAAAGAATTAGAAGGAAATGAAGAAGAATATATGTATAGAGCTATGATTTGTCAAGAAACGGATGTAGAAGCTTCAGATTTTGCTTCACCTTTGGGAAAATCTTTTAGTATTGAATATAATGCAGAAAAAGACCAATGGGAAGGAAACACAATTGAAGCACTAGAAGGAATACATGGATATGGAGTATTTGAAAAACCAGGACAATATTATGCTTATGTAGCAAGAGTAAAAATAGGAAGTAGTCAATATGAATTAATAAATGGACCTACTGAAATTCCAACACCACCAATTCCTGCTTTAGGACAAAGAATACAAATGCAAATCTTATATGATAGCACGCGTTATAGTATAGAAGTAAATGCTCTTAATACTATGCTACATAACGGAGTACAAAGAAATATTCAATTTTATTTAGGAGAAATTACAGACAAAGAATTATTAAAAAATTTAGCAGCAAATGGAGAGCAAGCCTATGACGAACTCTTACAATATGCTAAAAACCAAGACAGTTATTTAAAAACAGGAGTATTCCAAGACACAAAAACAGGAATAGTAGATTCTAATATCATAGAGGGGTCAGCAGTAGAAACAGGAAAATATTATTTCCTTTACGTTATATTGGATGATGAAGATGGAACTTATGTAGAGATAGAAGATATTGCAGCCTATAATGGAGAAAGAAAAGCAAATGGAACAGTAACATTAGTTGATTTTGATTATACAGAAGAGGAAGAATCAGGAGGAGGTCAGGCAGAGCAAAATCCACCAACAAATGAAATAGAAGAACAACAAAATCAGCAAATAAATGAAGTAACACAAAATGAAGTAGTAAACAGTGTAAACCAAAATCAGAATACAGATAGTACAGTAGCTAATAAGCCAATTCCACAAACAGGAGAAGGAAAAGTGTTAATAATAGTAGGAAGCATTATTTTGATTGTTATTATCTTTTACGTAAAATATAAAAAGTATAAAGAAGTAAAATAATCAAAGAGAGATAAACCCATTAGAGGTTTATCTTTTTTTCTAAAGAACCTTGAAAAAAAGCGGATTTTGAGGTAAACTATATAGGACAGTAAGAGAGGAAAGGAGAAGGAAAAAATGAAAGTGATTTTATTAGAAAATATTAAAGGAGTAGGTAAAAAAGATGAAGTTATTAATAGTAGTGACGGTTATGCTAGAAATTACCTATTTCCTAAAAAATTAGCAGTAGAGGCAAGTAAATCCAATATGGCAAAGTTACAAGCAAAACAAGAATCTGTGCAATATAGAAAAGATAGGGAAAAAGAAGAAGCTATAAAAACAGCAGAAAAGCTAAAAGAAATAGTATTGAATATCAAAGTAAAAGCAGGAGAAAATGGAAAAATATTTGGTGGGGTAACAGCAAAAGAAATTGCAGAAACATTAAATCGTAATTATCAAATTGTAATAGATAAGAAAAAAATTATTTTAAAAGATACCATAAAAACCTTGGGAACTTATCTGGTAGAAATAAAATTATATGAAGGTGTTATGGGGAAATTAACAGTAAAGATAACAGAAGAAGAATAAAACTAGATTTCTACCTTTGAAAGGAATGAGAAAAAATGGACTTGGGAAAAGTGCCACCACACGATACAGAAGCAGAACAAGCAGTAATAGGAAGTATGCTAACAGATAAAGAAGCAATTATTGCAGCAATAGAAACTTTAAAAGAAGAGGATTTTTATAGGGAAGATAATCAAATGATATATCATGCTATTTTAAATTTGTATAATCGAGCAGAACCAGTAGATATTATTACTGTAAAAGCGGAGTTATCTTCCTTAGGGCAGTTAGATGCCATTGGTGGTATTGAAGTACTTGCTACTTTGCCAGATAAAGTACCAACTACATCCAATGTGGAAAAATATATCAAGATAGTAGAAGAAAAAGCAATTCTTAGAAACTTACTAAAAACAGCTAATGAAATTATCCAATTAGGGTACGATGAAACACAGGACGTAGATGTTATTATGGATCAAGCAGAAAAGAAAATATTTAATACCATTCAGTCCAGAAATCAAAAAGGCTATAGTTCGATGAAAGATATTTTAGTGGATACCTTCACAGAGTTAGAGCAATTATATAATCAAAAACAACATATTACAGGGGTACCGACAGGCTTTGCAGATTTAGACTATAAAACGGCAGGACTTCATAACTCAGATTTGATATTAGTGGCAGCAAGACCTGCTATGGGGAAATCAGCCTTTGCTTTGAATATAGCTTCTTATGCAGCAACTAGAGCCAAGGTTCCTGTTATGATATTTAGCTTAGAAATGTCAAAAGAGCAAATGGCAAATAGAATTTTATGTAGTGAAGCCATGGTAGATAGCAATAAAGTGAGAACAGGAAAAATAGATGATGAAGAATGGACAAAACTAGCAGAAGCTTCTGGAGAACTTTCAGAAGCACAAATATTTATTGATGATACACCTGGTATTTCTATTATGGAAATAAGAGCAAAATGTAGAAAATTAAAACTAGAAAAAAATATTGGATTAGTAGTAATAGACTATTTGCAACTAGTGCAAGGTAGTGGAAAAAGAGGAGCTAGCCGAGAACAGGAAATTGCAGAGATTAGTCGTTCTTTAAAAATTTTAGCAAAAGAAATTAGTGTACCTGTCATTGCACTTTCACAATTATCGAGAGCTCCAGAGCAAAGACCAGATCATAGACCTATGCTTTCCGACCTTCGTGAGTCTGGTTCTATAGAGCAAGATGCAGATATTGTTATGTTTTTATATAGAGATGACTATTATAATGAGGATAGTGAGAAGAAAAATATAGCAGAAGTTATTTTAGCGAAACATCGTTCTGGAGCTACTGGTACAGTAGAACTATTATGGCTTGGAAACTATACCAAATTTGCCAATAAATATAAAGAATAAAAAAAGAAGGAAAGAAAATGACAATAGAAAATAAAGTACAACAGTATATAAAGGAATATAACTTAATAAAAGAGAAAGATAAGTTAGTCATAGGAGTTTCTGGAGGGCCAGACTCTATGGCTTTATTACATATTTGTATTTTTCTAAAACAAGAGAAAAAAATTCCGAATTGTACTTTTATTGTAGCACATGTAAATCATATGCTACGTAAGGAAGCAGACGACGAAGCAAGATATGTAAAAAGATATTGCAACTTACATGGAATTTCATGTTATATAAAAAAAATAGATGTAAAACAGCTTGCAAAACAAGAAAAAATAGGAACAGAGGAAATGGGAAGAAAAATACGATACCAGTTCTTTGAAGAAGTAAGAAAAAAAGAAAAAGCTCAAAAAATTGTAACGGCACACCATGCCAATGATAATGCAGAGACAGTACTAATGAATATAATAAGAGGTAGTGGTACAGTAGGATTAAAAGGAATAGAACCAGTAAGAACGAACAAAGAAGGCATAGTATTTATAAGACCTTTGCTAAATTGTACAAAACAAGAAATTGAGGATTATTGCGAGCAAGAAAAATTACAACCCAAAATAGATAAATCTAATCAAGAAAATCAATATACAAGGAATAAGATTAGAAATATATTAATACCTATGATAGAAAAAGAATGGAATCCAAATATTGTAGAAACAATTAATCGTTTATCAGAACTTGCTAGAAAAGAGGAAAAATATTTAGAAAAACAAACAGAAATAGCTTATCAAGGGATATTAATACAAGAAGAGATAGGAAAAGAAATAGTATTATCCTTAAAAAAATGGAAACAGCAAGATTTTGTCATAAAATCAAGGGTAATGCGATATACTATTAATAGATTGTTAGGAACAGTAAAAGATATAGAAAAAGTACATATAGAAGATATGATTAAGCTTTGTGAAAAAAATATAGGGAATAAATATTTAATACCAAATAAAAAAGTAAAAGTACTGGTAAACAAAGGAAAAATTTTTTTCTTGGCACAAGAAACTATGTAAAAGGTATTTCCGTAGAGAAAAAGCTTGCTATACAAGGGATTTGAACGAAAAAACTTTGAAAATGCACTTGCAATTATAGAAATTGTATGTTATATTTTTAAAATGTAAAATAGGTAAGAAAGCCTTGTTTTATAGAGAAGTGTATAGGATACACGAAAGAGATAAGGAGGAAAAAACTTGAAAAACGGAATTAAAACATTAGCCATGTGGTTAATTATATTCATTATTTTTATAGTGTTAGTAAGCTCTATTATAGACAATTCTAGTAATAAATTAGCTTATTCAGAATTAGTAGCAAGTATTGATGCTGGAGAGGTAGAAGAGATAGTTATAGACTCTAATGGCACAACTGCCGAAGTAACCATGAAAAATGAAAGAGTACCAAAAGAAGTGAATATTCCTAGTATAGATAATTTAATGGAAACATTAAACGAATCTATGAAAGCAGGAACAATAGAAGTTTCGGAAAGATCAGAATCTTTCTTTATGGTAATTTTAAGTCTGCTTACTCCATTTGGAATTTTAATTATCTTCCTAATTTTCTGGTTCTTTATGATGAATGGAAGTCAAAATGGTGGAAGTAAAACAATGACATTTGGAAAGAGTAAAGCTAGAATGGTATCACCACAAGATAAAGCAAAAGTAACGTTTAAAGATGTGGCAGGCGTGGATGAAGAAAAAGAAGAATTAGAAGAAATTGTGGAATTCTTAAAAAATCCAAAAAAATTTACAGATATGGGAGCTAGAATTCCAAAAGGAGTGCTATTAGTAGGACAACCAGGAACAGGAAAAACACTTCTTGCAAAAGCAGTAGCAGGAGAAGCAGGAGTACCATTCTTTATCATTAGTGGTTCGGATTTTGTAGAAATGTTTGTAGGTGTTGGAGCATCTAGAGTAAGAGATTTGTTTGAAGAAGCAAAGAAAAAGGCACCATGTATTATTTTTATTGATGAAATAGATGCTGTAGGACGTCAAAGAGGTGCAGGTCTTGGTGGTGGACATGATGAAAGAGAGCAAACCTTAAATCAATTGCTAGTAGAGATGGACGGATTTGCAGAAAACGAAGGTGTTATTGTACTAGCAGCAACCAATAGACCAGATATCTTAGATAAAGCTTTATTAAGGCCAGGAAGATTTGATAGACAAATTGTAGTAAGTTCACCAGATGTAAAAGCAAGAGAACAAATATTAGAAGTACATGCAAGGAAGAAAAGATTGGCAGATGATGTAGATTTAAGAATTATTGCAAAAAATACTTCTGGATTTTCAGGAGCAGACTTAGAAAACATATTAAATGAAGCAGCACTACTTTCTGCTAGAAGAAATCTACCAGAAATAGGAATGCAAGAAATAGAAGATGCTATGGTAAAAGTAACTATGGGACCAGAAAAAAGAACAAGAGTAAGAAGCGAAAAAGAAAATAAATTAGTAGCTTATCATGAAGCAGGTCATGCAGTAGTTAGTAGATTTTTACCAACACAAGATCCAGTACATCAAATATCTATTGTGCCAAGAGGTATGGCTGGAGGATATACAATGTATCGTCCAACGGAGGATAAAAATTTTATGTCTAAATCAGAGATGGAAGAGACAATTGTATCTTTGCTAGGTGGAAGAGCGGCTGAAAAATTGATTTTAGATGATATCTCTACAGGAGCAAGTAATGATATAGAAAGAGCAACGAAAATTGCAAGAAATATGGTAACAAAATATGGAATGAGTGATAGAATCGGAACCATTATGCTAGGGTCTGGACAAGAAGAAGTGTTCTTAGGAAGAGATTTTGCACAAGCAAAAGAATATTCTGAAGAAACAGCTGGAATTATAGATGAAGAAGTAAAAAGAATTATAGATAATGGATACCGTATGGCAACAGAAATATTAAAAGCAAATGTAGATAAATTGCATAAAGTAGCAAGTATCTTGCTAGAAAAAGAAAAGATTGATGGAGAAGAATTCGAAGAAATCTTTACAGAGTGATAAAAAAGAGAGGAGATAAGTAAACTATTATTTATTTCCTCTTTTTTAAAGTGCTATAGATATGTTTAGGTGACTAATAAAAATTTTATTACTAAATACATGGACAAGTATTTGTATGAAAATTAATAAATTATTTAAGGAAAGGAAGAAATAAAAATGATTGCATTAATAACAGGAGCATCTTCTGGAATAGGCAGAGATATGGCAAGATATTTATATAAACTAGGATATAATTTAATAATAACTGCGAGAAATAAACAAAGACTAGAAAAATTAAAGCAAGAGTTGGAAGAATCCAATTTTAATAAATCTGAAAGGAATACAAAACCAAAAATAGAGATTATTTTAGCAGACTTAAGTAAAGAAGAAGAATGTAAAAAATTATACGAACAAACAAAAGAAAAAGTAGGAAATATAGATGTATTAATTAATAATGCAGGATTTGGATTATTTGGAAGATATGTGCAAACAGATTTGGAAACAGAATTAAATATGATAGATACTAATGTGAAAGCAGTACATATATTAACAAAACTGTTTTTAAAGGATATGGTAATAGAAGATGCAGGACATATTTTAAATGTATCTTCCATAGCGAGTTTTTTACCAGGCCCACTTATGGTTACTTATTATAGTACTAAAGTATATG
>CALXAQ010000102.1 GCA_944386335.1 uncultured Clostridia bacterium
TTTATTAATTGGAATCATGTATAGCGTTGCAGCCTATATTTTTTATAAAATATTTGTTAACAGCTTGGCAGTTGTAACACAAATAGGCACAAAACATGCCTATGCAATAGAAGAAGTGATGGGAGCAAGTTTACTGCTAGCTATAGCTATTACAAATCTATCAGGAATATATATATTTGATTATTCTATTGCGAATATTAGTTGTATTTTTCTAGTATTATTGATGGGATGGAAAAATGGAATACTAGTAGGAGCGACAGCAGGAATTACCATTGGTTGTGTAGTAGGTATTATAGGACAAGGAGACCCTATTTTAGTAGGAACTTATGCCATTTCTGGTATGTTAGCAGGCATTTTTAATCGATTTGGAAAAATAGGAGTAATAGTAGGTTTTGTTGTAGGCAATGCCATACTAACCTATCGATTTAATGGAAATATAGAATCTATTATTCAAATACAAGAAATATTTTTAGCAGCACTAGGACTTTTAGCAGTACCAAAAAATATAAAAATAAATATTACAGATGTAATAGATAACACTAAATTGTTGCCAGTAACCACAGGAAAACAATTAGAAGAGAGTGAAGAAACTATTTTTAAATTAAACTCTATGTCGGAGACTATTTCGCAAATGGCAAGAACATATGGAGAAGCAGCAGCTACAGTAGTAGAAGAGGAAGAGATACAAAAACGAGAAAAAGAAAATGAAAGTATTTTTGATAGAGAATTACAAAATCATTTAGAGGGAATGGAAGATAACATTTTATTTGATGATATTTACTTGCCAGAAGAAAACTTTTTAGAAGATTTGGTTAAAATATTAGAAAATAATGGAAAAATAGAAAGGAAAGATTTACTGAATTTATTAGAACAACATAATAGCTATATAGTAGGATCAGAAAAAGAATATATTAATGATGATGTAGAGAAAGATATCAAAGATATGCTAAGAGCCATTATGCAGGCTTATAAGGCAAGTAAAAAACAATTTGTATATCAAAAAAAGATAGAAGAAAATCAAAAAGTAATTTCCAACCAATTAGAAGAAGTATCTAAAGCAATTAGTAATTTGGCAGAAGAAATAGAAAAGCCAAAAGAAGAAGTTTTTATAGAAGAAAAGATACAAATTCAAAAGTTATTAGAGCAGAAAGAGATAAATATAAAAAATATTAGCATCAAACAACAGAGTACAGGTAGAATAGAAGTAACGTTATACACAGATGTGTGTGAAAATGTGGAAAACCCGGCCTGTGATACTAAAAAAATGGGAAGAATAATAGGAAAAGTATTTGGAATACATATGATGTTACAAAGACAGGAATGTGGAGTACGTTTAGGAAAAAATATATGTTCCTATACTTATGTGGCAGAAGACAAACAAAATATACAAATAGGAGTGGCAAGAGCCACAAAAACAGGTTCTAGCATATCAGGTGATAGTAGTATACAAACGAGACTGGATGACGGAAAATATTTGCTTGCTATTAGTGATGGCATGGGATCAGGGAAAGAAGCTAAGAAAAGTAGTAAAACCGCTATTGGTATGTTAGAAAAACTGTTAACTTCTGGTTTTGATAAAGATACTTCGATGAAATTGATTAATTCCACATTAGAAATGGCAGCAGGTCAAGAAGATATGTATGCTACATTAGATATAGCTATCTTAGACCTATATGCAAAACAGCTAGAGTTTATGAAAAATGGAGCTTGTCCAACCTATGTAAAACATGGAAAGCAAGTAGAAATTTTAAAAGCAATAGGACTTCCTACAGGTATTGTAGAAGAGATTGATTTAGTGGTATATGAAAGAGATTTAGTAGAGGGAGATATTTTAGTGATGTGTAGCGATGGTATTATAGAGTCAACTACAGAATATGTTAATAAAGAGTTATGGCTACAGTTTTTACTAGAAGAAATAGAAACCCAAGATGCACAAAAAATAGCAGATTTAATTTTACAAGAGGCAATAGATAATGGCTATGGAACACAAAAAGATGATATGACAGTGATAGTAGCAAGAATTATGCCGAAACAAGAAAAATAAAAGATGGTAATTGGGAGTAGAAAGCTTAAAGTTTTCTGCTTCTATTTTGTAATAGGAAATTTCTATTACAGAAAACATAGGAAATTATTAGCAAAATAAAAGAGGATTATAGAAAACTCTTGTAATTTAGTGTCAAAATATGTTATAGTAAAAAAGGAAAATAATCCTGGAGGAAGGAATGATTAAAAAGCATGAGTAAAGGAAAACGATATAGTGGAGAACAAAAGCTAAATATGAAAAAAGTGGTTGCCGTAATTATGGCTTTAGTTGTTTTTATCATGTTTATTGTTATTATTACAATTTTACTACAAGATAAAACAAATTCTGGAGAAAAAAGTTTTCCAATGGCTTATTATCCTGCTTATGTGGATAATAAATGGGGAGTCATAAATACAAAAGGAGAGGTAGTTGTTTCTCCAAGTTATGAGGAAATGATTATTATTCCTGATAATACAAAGCCAGTATTTATTTGTACTTATAATGTAGATTATGCTACAGGAAGCTATGAAACAAAGGTAATTAATGAGAAAAATAAGGAAGTTTATACAGACTATGATAAAATAGAAGCTTTTGAAAATTATGATGAAAATTATGCACTATGGTACGAAAAAAGTGTGTTAAAGGCCCAAAAAGATGGAAAATATGGATTGATTACGATAGATGGAAAGGAAATTCTACCTTGCCAATATGATGATATACAGGTTCTTCAAAGTGTAAAAAATGTATTTTGTACTACGAAAGATGGGAAAAAAGGTTTAGTAGATATAGCAGGAAAACAAATTGTGGAGAATGAATATGCAGAAATAGAAGGATTAACCAATCAATATGAAAATGGATTTATAGTAAAAACGGAAAATGGAAAATATGGAATAATTGCTTATGATACAAATGTTATAATAGAGCCTAAATATGAAGAAATACAACATGTTTATGGAAATAATAAGTATGTAGTAAAAGAAAATAATACTTGGAAAGTTATAGATGAAGAGGGAAATAGCATAATAAATGGTGGATTTGATAAAGTAGTAGAGATAGAACCTAATGCTATTACAATACAAAAAGGTGAGAAATATGGCATTATAACGGAAGAAGGACAAGAAATTGTACCAACAGAATATGAAGAACTAAAATTTGCATTTTCTACTGAATATATTGCAAAAAAAGATGGAAAATATGGTATGATTGATACAACAAATCAAATAATACTACCATTTGAATATGAAAATATTATTTATCATAAAGAAGCAGATTTTATACAAGCAGAAAAAGAAGATGGACAATCTGAATTATTTAATAGAAATTTAGAAAAAAAAGTAACAGGAATTGTGGGAGAAGTTAATACAGATAAGAACTATATTCGTGTAAGAGTGGGAGAAAACTATCAGTATTATAACTTTAAGTTAGAGGAAAAGAAAAATACAGAAATATTATCTACAAATACACTATTCTTAAGTAAACAAGATGGAAAATATGGATATGTTAATCAAGAAGGAGTAGTTGTTGTAAACTATATATATGATGATGCTACAGAACAAAATAGATACGGTTATGTGGCAGTAAAGAAAGATGGAAAATGGGGAGCATTAGACCAAAAAGGTAAAATAATAGCACAGCCAAATCAAACGATGGAAAATAATGTAGTAATAGACTTTATAGGAGAATGGCATTTGGCAGAAGACTTAAATGCTTATTATTATACAAAATAAGGGAGAAAATTAATATGGAACAGAAGATAAAATATCAATATTCGTATTTTATATATCCTTTTATTATAGAAGAAGGAAATTATGAAAAATATCTATTAAAACTATTAAAAGATAAACATTGCCATTTAAAAATATTTGAAAAAGAAAAAGATATGCACTTATATACGTATTTTATGCCAAGAGTGAGAGAGTATTTATTTAGCACCTTTTATTGGGATAAAGAAAAGCAAAAACAATTTAATTCTTTCAAAATAGCAACGCAGGCTTTGTTGTTATCACAAAAACCATGTACTATGTTTGAATATGAATTAGAAAAAGTTGCACAAGGGAAAATAGGTAAAGGAGATAATTTATTCTTTACCGTACCTAAAATAGAAATTGTTTGTTTTCAAACAGGAATAGGATTTTTGCTAATAAAGACTATTTTAGAAGGAGAAAATACGCTAGCAGATGTGCTAAATTTCAATTATAAATTTAGAGATATTCATGCAGAATGTAGTAATTTAAAAAATTTTGAAAATATTCATTTACAAACAAGTAGTTTTAAAGATAGAAAAGAATTAACAGATTTTATTAAAGAAATTACAGGAAATTGTAAAGAAGCAAAAGCGATGAACTTGGAAAATGAAAAATTTTATACATATTCTTATGCTTGCTTGGAGCAAGAATGCTGGAATGAAACAAGAACATTGGATACTTTCCAAGACGAGTTTCTAAAGTTTAGTTATATCATGCCAAGTAACACTCAAGTAACAATAAAAAATACAGAAGAACAATTATTGCCAAATTTAAAATATGCAAAGCTTAGTTGTACAAAACAAGGGGCTACTTTACTTGCTTCAGCAATTTATACAGAAAATTATACAAAATTGCCATTTACTTTTGAAAATCAATATTTATATACCTATTTGTTAGCCATTTATAAAAAGATATATTTGAAAAAAATAAATTATGAATTAGGAAAAAGTAAAGTTTTTTCAGAAATAAATAAAAAGTTTTTAAATTTTACACAAGAGATATGGATAGAGGAAGTAACAGATGATATTATAGGAAGTAAGTTATATGAGAAATGGGAAGAAGTGCTAGCATTACAAGATTTATATGATACCATTAAAGTAAAATATGATATTATATATAAAGAAAGAAATATAGAAAAAAACACAAAAATGGCATACATCATAGCAGGAATATTATTAGCTATATTTGGAATTATAGTGCTTTACATATTTATGAACTTTGGGAAAGTCTCCTAAAGTTTAGAGAAAGGAAAATGCAATTTAGGGACGTTCCTTAAATTGCATGGTAAGAAAATGAAAATAACATGTGGTTGTGATATGATTGAAATACACAGAATTCAAGAAGCAATAGAGGAACAAAAGTTAGCTTTTATGAGCAGAGTGTATACACAAAATGAGATAGAATATTGTGAGCAAAAAAAAGCAAATAAATATGAACATTATGCAGCTAGATTTGCAGCAAAAGAAGCTGCTTTTAAGGCTCTTTCCTGTGAAATACTAGATAAATATGAGATAGAATGGAAAAGTATAGAAGTTATTAATGATCAGGATGGACGTCCACAAATAGTATTAGATAAGGAAAAAATAACTACATCCAACATACAAAATATAGATATTAGTTTATCTCATTGTAAACAATATGCAATGGCACAAGTGGTAGTTTTATGGAAAGAATAAGAAATAACGTGAAAAGAAAGGAGCCTTTTCATATGGAATTTTTCGACTCACATGCACATTATAATGACGAAAAATTTGAAGAGGATAGGGAAAATATTATTTCATCAAGTTATGAGGAAGGAATTACAAAATTT
>CALXAQ010000103.1 GCA_944386335.1 uncultured Clostridia bacterium
AGTATATGTGCTTCGACTTTCACAAAGTATTAGAGAAGAATTAAAAAAACAAAAAAGTCATGTAAAGATAAGTGTATTATGCCCAGGACCAGTAGATACAAACTTTAATCATGTGGCAAAAGTAAAATTTAATTTACCACAAGCAAGTAGTGAAAAAGTAGCTAAGTATGCTATAGATAAAATGTTAAAAAATAAATTCCTAATTATGCCAGGAACTACTGTAAAATTAACACGTTTCTTTACAAAAATAATTCCAGATACATGGCTTGCCAAAATAAGTTATCATATGCAAAAAAGAAAAGAAGGATAGTGCAATTTAGGGACGTTCCTTAAGTTGCATAAAGAAGATAAGCTTAAGATGAAAAAGCTCTAAAGCTATTTTGTGGGATAATGAGCCCTCTTGTAAAACAAGTGGGCTCATTGTATTTTAATGTGCATCTTGAATTTCTTTTTGCAGAGTAACATTAATAACAGTACCTTCTTCTACTGTAGTATCAGCCATAGGATCCTGTGATAAAACAGTTCCAGAACCAGTAACATGAATATTTAAATTCTTAGCTGCTAAGGCGTTTTTTGCTTGAGCATAACTCATTCCTTTTAAGTTGGGTACAGTTTGAGATACTCTAGCATTATTAGTGGCAGTATATAATTGTACAGTTGCATTTTCTAATAAAGACGTTCCTGGCTTTGGTACTTGGTCTGTTACAATTTGAGAAGTATCTGTACCAGAAAAGTTACAACTAAATCCTGCATTTTCTAATATTTTTTTAGCTTCTGCTACGGTTTTATTACGTACATCTTGTAAAACAGTTGTGGTTAGAGAATCAGAGGCATCTGTTTGTGATAAATCGTCTGATGCAATTCCTAAATACGGAAGTACTTCTGATAAAATTTGAGAAACAACAGGACCTGCAATTTGACCACCTTGATTACTTTCTCCTTGTGGATTATATAAGGTAACTAATACTACTATTTCTGGATCTTCTACAGGAGAGATTCCTATAAAAGAAGCTACATAACCTTCCTCAGGATGTGCAGGATTTGGTTCAGAAGTTCCTGTTTTTCCTGCAACAGAATATCCCTCTACTTGACCATAACGACCAGTACCGTCTGTTACAACAGATTCTAGCATATCCATAATTTTGTCACAAGTGTCAGAGGAAAGTACTTGTCTTACAGTTGATGGTTCTGTATTGGTAACAACATTGGTATCTGTATTTGTTATTTTAGTAACAATACGAGGTTGCATTAAAAGCCCATCATTGGCTATAGAAGATACAGCTGTAATTAACTGAAGTGGAGTAATGGTAAATCTTTGTCCAAAGGACATAGTAGCAAGTTCTACAGGGCCTACGTCATCTAAATCCCAGAAGTTACTATTTACTTCTCCTGCGGTAGCAATTCCTGTTTTACTAAATAAGCCAAATGCTTCATAATATTTATACAAAGTCTCTGCCCCAATTCTTTTTCCTAATTGCATTAAGGCAGGGTTACAAGAATTCATAAGAGCTTGTCTCAAAGTTTGAGAACCATGAGTGGTCACATTTTTCCAACAATTAATTTTTGTACCACTTACCATTTCGTAACCATTGCAGATAAAATCTCCAGGAGTATCTGTGCTTACTAAATTTTCCTCTACACCAACAGAAGCAGTAATAATTTTAAAGGTAGAACCAGGTTCATAAGTATTAGAAACGGTTCTATTCTTCCATACTTGATAAAGTGTATTTAACTGATCTGTACTAGACATAGTGTTCCAAGTAGTTATATCAAAAGAGGAAGGAGCCGAGCGAGGATTATTTAAATCATAATCTGGATAAGTAGCCATTGCAAGGATATCTCCAGTAGAAGGACGCATAATAATGGCAGTACCACCATTACCACAAACATTTTCTATACAAGCTTGTTTTAAATATTTTTCAACGATTGCTTGAATGTTAGCATCAATAGATAAAGTAATATCACTTCCATTTTCAGCCGCAATATAGGTTTCATCTTCATCTGGAATAAATTCACTAACAGCATCTTGACTACTAGTAATCTTACCTGGAGTACCAGTCAAAACAGAATCCCAATATAATTCTATACCTTCTAAGCCTTGATTGTCTGTATCGCAAAAACCAATTAAATTGGATGCAAGTGTACCATAAGGATAATAACGTTTAGAATCTTCATCTATATTAATTCCAGAATAAATATCACTTTCTTCCATCCATGCTTTTAAAGAATCTATCTTATCCTTTTCCACTTTTTTTACAATAGTTTCTAGATCTTTTTCACTATTTACTTTTTGCAAAGTCTCTTCATAGTTTAAAGCGAATATATCAGAGAAAGCTTTTGCTACTTTTTCCTTATTATCAGCTTTAATAAGTTTAGGATTGATAGTTACTGTATCTACTTGGGCACTAGTTGCCAAAATCTTTCCAGTAGAATCATAAATACTACCTCTTTTAGGACTTATTACACGGTTAGTAGTTTGATTACGAGTAGCTGCAGCTTTTAGTTCACTTCCTTGTACAAATTGTAAAAAACCAATGCGTGCGGTTAAACAAATAAGTAACACTAATACGAAACCAGCACATTTTAAGAGCCTTTTAGGAGGCAGAGGTTTATTGTTAAATTCCTGTTCTTTCTTTCTAGTGGCATAATCCTTTTTAGGAATAGCCCTATTTGTATCTTTTTTCTTTTTAAAAGAATTTGACTTTTGATTTTTCATATTTCCAATTCACCAAAATAATTCTAACCTAAAATATACCAAAAAGCAATATAATAACAAAAAAATTCACATTTACAACACAAAACAAATATGCTAAAATAAAAATGAAAAATATTTTTTAGGAAGGATATAATATGGGAAATATTTATCAAGATACAATGCAATTATTAAAGAAATATCAAATTCATGCCAATAAAAAATTGGGGCAAAATTTCTTAATAGAGGATGAAGTAGTAGAAAAAACGGTAGAAGTAGCCAATATTACATCACAAGATTTAGTGATAGAAATAGGACCTGGGCTTGGAACGTTAACAAAAGAATTGTTAGAAAAAGCAAAAAAAGTAATAGCAGTAGAACTAGATGAAAAAATGATACCAATTCTGAAAGAAAGATTTTTTTTATATCATAATTTACAAATTTTACAAGAAGATATTTTGAAAGTAAATGTAAAAGAACTAATAGAAAAACAAAAAGACATAAAAGATGTAAAAATAGTAGCTAACCTACCTTATTACATTACAACTCCTGTCATTATGAAACTGCTAGAAGAAAAACTGCCAGTAAATAGCATTACTGTTATGGTTCAAAAAGAGGTGGCAAAGCGATTAACTGCTAAAACAGGAGATAAGCTATGCGGAGCTATTACTTATGCGGTAGAATACTATTGTGAAAGTAAAGAAATAGTAGAAGTACCAAAAGAAAGTTTTATACCAACTCCTGAAGTGGATTCAGAAGTAATACAACTTATATTAAGAAAAGAACCAAAAGTAAAAATTAAAGAAGAAGCTTTTTTATTTTTACTTATAAAAACATCTTTTATGCAAAGGAGAAAAACTTTTGTAAATGGCGTAGGAAATAGTGGAATAATAGATAAAGAGACTTTGAGAAAAATACTGCAAAAAGAAGGGATAGAAGAGAGTATAAGAGGAGAAAATTTAACATTAGAACAATTTGCACAAATAACAAATGATTATTTTGCTATAAGAGTTGAAAAAAAATTCTAAAATATGTTATAATAAAATCGTGAAAGTAATAAAGAAAAATTTTTGAAGGGAAAATAAGAATGAATCAAATTTTGGTAACACAAAAATTATATATTACGCCAGAATTGCGCAGAAAGAAAAAAATGTATAAATTGCAGTTTTTTATTTCTGTTTTAGTAGTGTGCTTGTTAACTTCTTATTATATATATGCAGAATATGATAGAAATAAAAGCGAAGAAGTGGCACAAGAGATACTAGAAGAAGTACAGTTTCAAAATTTGACAGATAACATAGTACAAGAAGATACTACAACAAGACAAAATGCAGAAAATGTTATTATTGTAGCTATTGAAGATAATGAAGAATTAGATAGTCAGATAATAGAACCAACAAAACCAGTTACTACACAAACTTATACCACACAAAAGGGAGTAAGTTATACAATAGAATCTATCCTTAATATACCAAGATTAAATATTAATTATCCAATTATTTCAGAAACATCAGAAGAATTATTAAAAATATCCCTTAATAAATATTGGGGACCAGGACCAAACGAAGTGGGAAATTATTGTATTGTAGGTCATAATTATAAAAATAAGAAAATGTTTGGAAGATTAAATGAAATTGTTAGTGGAGATACAGTAGAATTAACAGATATGGAAGGAAATAAATTAAAATATACAGTATATGATAAATATGTGGTAGATCCAACTGATGTAGCATGTACAAGTCAACTTACAAATGGAAATAAAGAAGTTACTTTAATTACTTGTACAAATTATGGGCAACAAAGATTAGTAGTAAAAGCAAGAGAAGCAAAATGATATACATATAATAAAAAATAAAAAAATCCTAATTATTAGACGAAAAGTTTAATAGTTAGGGTCTTTTTTGTCCCAAAAATGTCAGGGATTAGTGGGACAAAAAATATAAAAAAATTTAAAAAAACACTTGATTTTTATAAATACTTGTATTACAATTTAATCGAAGTGGAGCAAAGTGGTAGAAAGTGGAATAAAAATACCAGGAGGTGAAACAAAGTGTTAATCGGTGAATATGAACATTCTCTTGATGCAAAAGGTAGATTAATTATGCCTGCTAAATTAAGAGAAGATATGGGAGAAAAATTCATCGTAACAAAAGGATTAGACGGATGCCTTTTTGGATTTTCACAAACAGAATGGAACAATTTTGAAGAAAAATTAAAAACACTTCCACTTACCAATAAAAACGCAAGAGACTTTGTTAGGTTTTTCTTATCTGGTGCGATAGAATGCGAAATAGATAAACAAGGAAGATTTTTGATAGCAAGTAATTTAAGAGAATATGCCAATATGGAAAAAGATGTAGTCATTATTGGTGTAGGAACAAGATTAGAGATTTGGAATAAAGATAAATGGAAAACTTACAATAGTGAAGAAAATATTTCAGCAGATGAAATAGCAGAGAATATGACAATGCTTGGTATATAACTTGCAAAAGTTTATATAAATTTTACAAAAGAAAAATAAAAAAACACAAAAGATAAAAAAGAAGTTACAAAAGATAAATAGAAAAATCCCTTTTACAAAAGATAAAAGCAGAAAATACAAAAGATAAAATGTAAAAAACTTTTCTAAAGATAAAAAGAAAAGATACAAAGGAATAACAAAAAAGCAATAACAAAAGAAAATATTATTACGAAAGAAAAACAAATAAGAAAATGTACATAAGAAAAAAGTAAAAAACAGGCATTGACAGTTGGTATTTTGTAATACCAACTGCTTATGCTATATTTACAAAAAAATAGAGGTGACACATTGAAATTTGAGCATAAACCAGTCCTATTAGCAGAGTGTATAGAAGGGTTACAGATAAAACCAGATGGCATTTATGTGGATGGAACATTGGGAGGCGGAGGACACAGTAAAGAAATTGCCAAGAGACTTTCTGCAAAGGGAAAATTAATAGGAATTGATAGAGATGAAGAAGCCTTGAAAGCGGCTAGAGAAAATTTAAAAGAATTTTCTAACATTATTTATGTACATGGAAATCATGATGAAATACAAGATATTTTACATACATTAGACATACAAAAAGTAGATGGAATTTTGTTAGACTTAGGAGTTTCTTCTTACCAATTAGATGAAAGAGCAAGAGGTTTTAGCTACATGGGAGAAGCAAAATTAGATATGAGAATGGATAGAACACAAAGATTAACAGCTTATGATGTGGTGAATACTTATCCAGAGGAAAAATTAATACAAATTTTGCGAGAATATGGAGAAGAAAAGTTTTCAAAGCAAATAGTAAAAAGTATAATAGAAATACGAAAGAAGAAACCTATAGAAACAACAATGGAATTGGTAAACATTATAGAAAATTCTATACCTAGAGCAAAGCAAAAAGAAGGACATCTAGCTAAAAGAACTTTTCAAGCAATTAGAATAGAAGTAAATAATGAAATAGAACCATTATTTATTACTGTAAAACAATCTATACAATGCTTAAAAGAAAAAGGGAGATTGTGTGTAATAACCTTTCATTCTCTAGAAGATAGAAATGTAAAAAAAGCAATGATAGAAGCAGAAGGTATATGTACCTGTCCTAAAGATTTACCTTATTGTGTATGTGGCTGTAAATCAGAGGGGAGAATGGTAAATAAAAAACCAATAGAAGCAAGCATAGAAGAACAAAGGGAAAATACAAGAGCCAAAAGTGCAAAATTAAGAGTTTTTGAAAAAGCAGAAACAAAAGAAAGGTAGGTGAGAGAACAATGGCATATGGACCAAGATATCAATATGAAACTAGCCCTAGAAAAGTACAACCTGAATATGAACTACCACAAGAAAAAATAAAAGAAAAAAGTAAACAGACTAAGGGAAAAATCAAAAAACGTGTATATACAAAAAATAAGAAAAAAACAAAATGGAAAGTACATATGAGACCAAAAGCCAAGGTAGTAGTATATATAGCGTTAGGATTTATTGTTCTTTTTGCCATTAGTTATCAAAACTCACTTATTACAGAAAGTTTTAATGAAAAAGAAGCATTGAAAAAAAACTTAGCTACTATTGAAAAAGAAAATGAACAGCTAAAAGTAAATATAGAAAATAGTCTAAATCTTACCAATATAGAACAATTAGCAAAAGAAAGACTAGGTATGCAGAAATTAGATAATAGTCAAAAAGTGTATATCAATTTGGATAAAAAAGATTATGTACAATCAGCAACAGAAGAAGTAGTAATAGAACAAGAGAAAACTTGGTGGGAAAAAATAATAGAAGTGTTAACACAAAATATAAAATAGAATATAAGAACCAGAGAGGTAATTATATTCTATTTTTTTGCTTAAGTCATAAAATATCATTTTTAAAATACAAATAAAATAAGAAAATATTTTAGAAATGAGGGAATGAAATTGAGAAAAATAGATGGAATAGAAATAAAAAAGAAAAGGACAGAACAGCAAAAATTGAAAGAAAAAATAGAAAGGAAAGTGAGAAAGGAAAATAGAAATAAAGAGATAGAAAGATGGAGAAAACGAAAACCAATCAATTTTAAAAAACTAGGTAAAAAAGAAGTAAAGAGAGAAGAAAATATAGGAAATATTACCAGAAAAAAAAGAATGCAATGGGAATTGATAATTGCACTTAGCATTTTAATAGCTTTACTTACAAGAGTTGGTTATATTCAGCTTGTACAAGGGGAAGAATTGCAATCCATGGCTTATGTACAACAAACATTAGATAGAAAAATTAATCCTAAAAGAGGAACAATTTATGATGCAACAGGAAAAGTACAATTGGCAGTGAGTGCGACTGTACAAACGATTACAGTGAATCCTGTTAATATAGCAAAAGAAGATAAAGAAAAAGTAGCCAAGGCACTTTCTGATATTTTTAATTTGGATTATGAAACCGTATTAAAAAAAGTAAAAAAGAATAGTTCTATAGAGACTATTATTAAAAAAGTAGAAAAAGAGAAGGCAGATACACTTCGTATATGGATGCAAGAAAATGGCATAGAAACAGGAATTAATATAGATGAGGATACAAAAAGATATTATCCGTATAATAATTTAGCATCACAAGTAATAGGTTTTTGTGGAAGTGATAACCAGGGACTAGATGGAATAGAAGCAATTTATGAGAAAGAACTAAAAGGAGAAAAAGGAAGTATTACTAAAATGACAGATGCTAAAGGCGGAGATATTAGTAGTGCAGAAGAAAATTATGAACCTGCTGTAGACGGAAATGACTTAATTCTGAGTATAGATAGTACTATACAAGGAATTGCAGAAAAATATTTACAAGAAGCCTGTATAGATAATGTTTGTACAGATGGAGGAAATATTATTATTATGAATCCGAAAAATGGAGATATATTAGCGATGGCAGGATATCCAAATTACAATCTAAATGAACCGTATTCACCGAATACAGATGAATTAAAGCTGACATGGGATACACTAACAGGAGAAGAAAAAAGTAAGAATCTACAAGCAATGTGGAGAAATAAAGCAATATCAGATACCTATGAGCCAGGTTCTACGTTTAAACTAGTAACAGCGTCTGCATCCTTAGAAGAAGGAATAACAACTACAGATAAGGAGGGGGAGTTTTGTTGCAGCGGATCTATTGAAATAGCAGGAGTTAGAATGAAATGTTGGAGATATTATAGACCACATGGAGCAGAGAGTTTGAGACAGGCACTTATGAATTCATGCAACCCTGTGTTTATAGGACTAGGTCAAAAATTAGGAGTGCAGACTTATTATAGTTATTTGAATAAATTTGGTTTTCTACGAAAAACAGGCATTGACCTGCCGGGAGAGGCAAAGGGAATTTTTTTAGCAGAAAATAAGGTAGGGCCTGTAGAACTTCGGAACTATTGCCTTTGGGCAAAGATTTGAAGTAACACCTTTGCAAATGATTACAATGGTATCTACGATTGCTAACGGAGGTACTTATATACAGCCAAGGATTGTCAAAGCCATTGTGGATAGTCAAACAGAAGAGAAAAGAGAAATAGAAGTAATTAAAAAAGATAGAGTTATTTCAGAAGAAACTGCTCAAGGAGTGTTGAGTATGATGGAAAGTGTAGTAGCAGAAGGGACAGGAAAAAATGCACAAGTGAAAGG
>CALXAQ010000104.1 GCA_944386335.1 uncultured Clostridia bacterium
AACACATAAGTTCCCAAAATAATTCTTCTTTTTACTTCTGCTCCAAATCCTTCACTTCTAGAATGACGATATAACTCTTTTAAATTATTGTAATTTGGTGTACGATAGCCATAACGAATTCCATCAAATCTACCTAAATTAGAACTTGCTTCTGCACAAGCTATGATATAATAGGTAGCTAGAGCATAGTTTGCAATATCTAAAGAACATTCTTCTACTGTTGCTCCTAATTCTTGATAAGTTTGAATGGCTTTTTCTAATGCTTCTTTTACCTCTTTATCAATTCCTTCTCCAAAATATTCTTTTGGAATTCCTATTCTCATTCCTTTTACATCATTACGAATGGCTTTTGTATAATCCACTTTTTCTCTGTTTTCTGATGTAGTGTCTTTTTCATCATGTCCTGTTATCACATTTAACAGCATAGCACAATCTTCTACATCTTTTGTAATAGGTCCTATTTGGTCTAAGGAAGAGGCAAACGCTACTAATCCATAACGAGAAACTAAGCCATAGGTAGGTTTTAACCCTACTACCCCACAAAAAGAGGCTGGCTGACGAATGGATCCTCCTGTATCTGATCCTAATGCCCAAGGTACTAAATCTGCTGCTACAGCTGCTGCACTACCTCCTGATGAACCACCTGGTACAGTATTTAAATTCCATGGATTTCTTGTTTTCTGAAATGCAGAATATTCTGTAGCTGATCCCATAGCAAATTCATCCATATTTAATTTTCCAAGTGTTATCATTCCTTCTGCTTTTATTTTCTCCATGACAGTAGCATCATAAGGAGAAACAAAATTTTCTAACATTTTAGAGGCACAAGTCGTTTTAATTCCTTTTGTACAAATATTGTCTTTAATTCCTATGGGAATACCTGCTAAACTTCCTATTTCTTCTCCTTTATCCACTTTTTGTTGTATTTCTGTGGATTGTTTCTCTGCTTCTTCTGTTAAAATAGTAAGAAAAGCTTGTACATCTTTTTCTTTTTCTTCTATCCTTTTCGCATATGCCTTTGTAATTTCTGGCAAAGTTATCTCTTTTTTCTTTAACTTGTCCTGTAATTCATGTACGGTAAGCTCTGTTATTTCCATCTTTTTTCATCCTTCCTTTCCCTCTTATTGTATTACTTTTGGAATTTTAAACATATTTCTTTCACTTTCTGGTGCATTAGAAAGCAAGGAAGCATTATCTTCAAATACCTTTACTTCATCTTTTCGAAATACATTACAATTATCGTTTGCACCAAAGGTTTCTCCTAATCCTTGTGCTGGTGCTTCGTTTACAATATTAGCAAAATTTAATATATCTTGTAAATTGTTTAAATAAGTATCTATTTCCTCTTCTTTTAAATCTAAATCTGCCAATTTTGCAATATGCAAAAGTTCTTCTCTGCTTACTTTCATTTTCTTTTCACCCTTTCTCTCATGCGTTTCATTATACCGCTTTTGCAGTAATTTTACAATAGTTTACATTACAATTCCTCCTTTAATTTTTTGGCTAGTGTCTCATTGATTCCTTTTAGTTTTGTTAATTCTTCTCTACTGGCATTTTTTATTTTTTCTACACTGCCAAATGTTTGCAAAAGTAATTTTTTCTTAGTTGGTCCTATTCCTTCTATCTCATCCAATGCTGATTTTGTAACACTAGCTTCACGTAATTTTTTGTGATAGCCAATGGCTGTATCATGCACATTATCTTGAAATAGCGTAATATGTTTCATTGCTTCTTCTGATAGAGCAAGTTCCTGTCTTTCTTCATTCATTAATGCTCTTGTTTGGTGTTTATCGTTTTTTACCATTCCAAAAATAGGAATTTTTAAGTGATACTGCTCCACCGCTTCTCTAGCAGCTCTTATTTGCGTAATACCTCCATCTACCAAAATCACATCTGGCAATTTTCCAAATCCACTTTTTTCATTGTCTATGGAATGTTTTAGTCTTCTTGCGATTACCTCTTTCATACATCTAGGGTCATCTTGTTCGAATACGGTTTTGATTCGAAATCTTCTTGCTAAATTCTTTTTAATAATTCCATCTTGCATCACGCACATACCTGCTACCATGTAGCTACCAGAAATATTGGAGATATCATAAGACTCTATTTTACGTGGTAGCCTTTCTAATTGTAATACTTCTTTTAGCTCATTTAATATGCTATATTTGTCTTTTTCTTTATTTTCTAACGTTATTTTGCTATTCATTTCAGCCATTTCTACTAAGCGAAGTTTCTCTCCTTTTTGTGGTGTTTTAATTTCTACTTTTCTTCCCGCTACACTACTTAGCCATTGTTCTATAGCACTCTTATCTTCTATCTCTTCTTTTATCATAATTTTATTTGGTAAAATGCTTCTATCTATGTAATATTGTTTGATAAAATCTGACAAAATCTGGCTATCTTCCTCATCTACTAAGTCCTTAAAAAAGTAATGTTCTCTTCCTACCATTTTGCTCTTTCTGACAAAGAAAATTTCCACACAAACCTCAAAAGTATTTTTAGCAATACCAATTACATCAATATCATTTTCGTTTAAATTCGATACCTTTTGTTTTGCTGATATTCTTTCAATCGCTGTTAATTTATCTCTTAAATATGCTGCTTTTTCATATTGCATTTTACTAGATGCTTCTTGCATTTCTTCTTCTATTTGTTTGCATATATTTTCTGTTTTTCCTTCTAGAATACTGATAATTTCATTAATTTGTTTTCGATATTCTTCTTTAGAAATGTAACCCATGCATGGAGCAAAACACTTTTTGATGTGGTAATTTAAACATGGCCTATCTTTATATTTAAAGCTACTACACTGACGAATTTTAAACTTTTCTTTGATAAAATCTACCATTTCTTTTGCTGCCCCACTATTGGCATATGGTCCAAAATATCTAGCGCCATCATGTAGCAAACGCCTTGTAATATATACATTTGGATAGTCATCTTTCACATTTATTTTTATATAAGGATAGGTTTTATCATCTTTTAGTAGCACATTGAATTTTGGCTTATTTTTCTTAATTAAATTGCACTCTAAAATAAGGGCTTCTGCCTCATTGTCTACCACAATGTATTCAAAATGATCTATTAAAGCCACCATATTTTCTATTCTTTTCGTTTTATGCCCTTTTCTAAAATATTGCCTTACACGATTTTTAAGAGAAATTGCTTTTCCCACATAGATAATAGTGTCGTTTTTGTCATGCATAATATATACACCGGGTTTATCTGGTAGTTTTTTTAGTTCTGCTTCTATATCAAACATCTTTTTCCTCCTAGTAGTATTATGCCACATTTTTGCCTTGTTGTAAACTCTTATTTTAGTAGGAGGAAGCGCAAGGCAAAACTTGCCTTGCGCCATTAGTTACCCCTTTGCACTTAAGATAGGAAACTGACTCTCATCAACTTCCAATTCACCTTCAATACCATATACCACAAGCTCTTCCTCGATATATTGCATATCTTTGTTGTACTCTGCAATATAGTTATCTGCTTTTTCTGGGACATACCATATCAAAACCGCCAAATCTTCTAACTTGCTATCTTGATAGGCATACAGAGTAGCAATGTATTGAACAGGGAATAGTCCATATTCTTCCGTACAATTCTCTGCAGTAAGCATTGCTCCTTTTTTCTCCAAAAAATCTGTTACTACTAAAAAGAGATCTTCTGATATACTCTCCTCTTCTAAAGCTTTTTTATAAGCTTCCTTTCTGAAAGAAATCTCCTTTTCACACTCTAGCTGTGCAAAAGGCTTTTCTTCGGCATTAACTGTTACTGGCATGCTCATTAAGAGCATTGCCAACCCCATAATTTTCCACCGTTTCATCTTTTTTTCCTCCCAATTTTTATCGGCGAAATTAACTTTGTAACTTTTTTATTATATCATGTTTCTATCTATTTGTCATTGTTTATAGAAAAATTTTCAAAATAATTAATAAAATAGCTCCGAGGTATGCCTAATATTCCTACTAAAACAGCTGTTAATACATTAAGTCCAATATGAAATTTCCAAATACCTCCTATACTATTTATACAAAATAGAAGAATGCCTCCTAATATAGAATTACCTATTATTTTAAATATACTTTTTAATGGCAACACAAATATCCTTCCAAAAATAAATAAAAAAATAATGCATGCCAAATAAATAATGATTGTATTTATGTCCACGATTCATCCGCTCCTTTTTTCCTTTGCTACATACTTATGAATCGTTTTGGACAAATATTCCTTAAATCGCTTCCTTATGTCTCAATTCAATTTGCTCTAACATTGGCAAATTTATTCCCTCTCTTTTAGCTCTTTTAATTAGATAATCTAATTTTGCTCTAGCTGCTTTCATCTGATAAGTATAATAATCTATTAAATCTCCCTCTGCAAATTCAAAATTTTTGCTAGCAATATCTAATTCCTTTTTTGCCTTTATAATGCTAATCATTAGCTGACTCTGTTTCTCTTCTATGGATAAATCTTTAATTTTTATTTCCCT
>CALXAQ010000105.1 GCA_944386335.1 uncultured Clostridia bacterium
AGAGGCTACCGATAGTATTCCAAATCTTGGCGGATTGCGTCCTTGTATTCTTTTAAGGTCCGATATTAAAATAACAGGAGGAGATGGAAAAGGACCAAATACAGCTTATACATTAGAGTAAATACAAAGACAATATTTGCTAAGCATACTTAACAATAATTTTAGATAATAAAACTAGTTAAAAATTCTCAAGTAAAATGGAGCAAATTTGACTAGTTTTTTATTTATATTTTTGAATATAAATATAGTTTTATTAATTAAAAAATCAACGAGATTAGAAGAAATCAATAATATAGAAAAACCAAATAAAAAATAAAAGAGAATATGGCAAATGTGATAATTTTTTTCAGCAAAAAGATAAAATTTATAAAAAACTATTGACATAAAATGTAAAAAATGGTAGTATATACCAAATTTATTCTAATGGATTTTATTCAAAATCTAAATTTCCAAGAAAACGAGGTAAAAATGTTATCTATTATAAAAAGTATGTCCTTACAGGGATTGGAAGGATTTTTAATTGATGTACAAGTAGATGTATCAGCAGGAATGCCTAATTGGGAAGTAGTAGGGCTTCCAGATGTGAGCGTAAAAGAGGCAAAAGAAAGAGTAAGAACAGCTATAAAGAATTCAGGGTATGAATTTCCTAGTAGGAAGATTGTCATTAATTTGGCACCTGCAGATATAAGAAAAGAAGGTTCTTTTTATGATTTGCCAATCGCAGTAGGAATTTTAATCGATTTTGGAGAAATTAAAGAACAATTTTTAGATAAAACAGTTATTCTAGGAGAACTATCTTTGGATGGTAAAATTAATCATGTAAATGGAGTTTTGCCTATGTGTATAGAAGCAAAAAAATTAGGGATGAAAAGAGTGATTTTATCTCAAAAAGATGCAGAAGAGGCAGCTATCATAGAAGATATAGAAGTAATAGGAGTAGAAACATTAAAACAAGTAGTACGATATTTAAACCAGAAAGAGAAAATAAATTGTACAAAAACAGATGTACACTCTTTGTTCATAAAAGAACAAAAATATTTATTAGATTTTTCAGAAGTAAGAGGACAAGAAAATGCAAAACGAGCGTTAGAAGTAGCTGCAGCACGGATCACATAATGTCCTTATGACGCGGAGTTCCAGGATCAGGAAAAACTATGCTAGCAAGAAGAATTCCGTCTATCTTACCAAATTTAACCTTTGAAGAAGCTTTAGAAATTACAAAAATTCATAGTATAGCAGGAATGTTACCAAACCAAGTGCCAATTACTACAATAAGACCATTTAGAGCACCACATCATACTATTACAATAGGCTCTTTAGTAGGAGGAGGAAAAATACCTAAACCTGGGGAAATTAGTTTGGCACATTATGGAGTGCTATTTTTAGACGAATTAACGGAATTTCAAAGAAGTACATTAGAAGTATTAAGAGGACCGTTAGAAGATAGAATAGTAAATATTAGTAGGGTAAATACTAGTTTAACTTATCCCTGTAATTTTATGTTGGTAGCTTCTATGAATCCGTGTCCTTGTGGGTATTATGGATCCTCTGAAAAACAATGTACTTGTACTGCAGAAATGGTTAGAAAATATATGGCAAAAATTAGCGGACCATTGTTAGATAGAATAGATATACAAATAGAAGTTTGCCCTGTTAAATATGACAAGTTAGAGCAGAAACAAGAAATAGAAACGTCGGAAATAATAAAAGAAAGGGTAAATAAGGCAAGAAAAATCCAAATAGAAAGATATAAAACACAAGGTATTTATGCAAATGCAGAACTAACACCAAAACTAATAGAAAAATATTGCCAATTAAATAAAGGCTCTAGAGAAATGATAAAAAAAGCTTTCTCTCAATTTAATTTAAGTGCAAGAGCTTATTCTAGAATATTAAAAGTAGCTAGAACAATTGCTGATTTAGAAGAAAAACAAAGCATAGAAGAAAAGCATATAGCAGAAGCAATACAGTATAGAAATTTGGATAGAAAGTATTGGAAATGAGAAAAAGACACCTATAAAAAATACGATATGAAGAAAGAAGGAAAAACAAACGCAAATTATAGAGTTAGAAAAGGAAAATATACAGTTTCCAAAACGACTAAGAAGTTTAAAACAATGCCCCTCTAAGATTTATGTAATAGGAGATGTTACATTATTAAATGCAAAACAAACATTAGGAATTGTAGGAACTAGACAATGTACACAATATGGAAGAAAAGTAACATATCAATTCGCCAAAAGCTTGTCATCTTCTGGCATTTGTGTGATAAGTGGCATGGCAGAAGGAATTGATGCAATAGCACATCAGACGGCTGTGGAGCAAAAAGGGAAGACGATTGCCATTTTAGGTAGTGGATTTTATCATTTATATCCACCAGAAAATGAATGGCTTTTCCACAAGTTGCTAGCAAATGGTGGATGTCTCTTAACAGAATATGCTCCTAATACAGAAATAGATAAGAAAAACTTTCCTAAAAGAAATAGACTAATTAGTGCATTGTCAGATGAGGTACTAGTGGTAGAAGCAGCATATAGAAGCGGAACAAGTATTACAGTAAAATATGCTAAAGAAATGGGCAAAAAAATTTATGCGGTTCCTAGCAATATAGATAGTAGCAAAGGAGTAGGAACAAATCGATTTATACGAGAAGGAGCAATATTGGTAGTGACGCCACAGGATATTTTAGAAGGGAAGAAAAATCAAAATATAAGAAGGGAAGATAGAAGAGAAACTATACAAGAAACCAAAATAAAAGATATACCTAAAGAATATACATCTATTTATAATCTGTTAACAGATAAACCTTTGCATGTGAATGAAATTACAAAGAAATTACATAAGTCTATACAAGAAATTACTTCAACATTAACAATAATGGAATTAGAAGGGTATGTTTTACAAATACAAAACAATTCTTTTATAAAATTAAGGAAGGAAGAATAAAGCTATGTATTATAAACAAAAAATTGGAAAGATAGGAGAAGATATCGCTACTCAATTTTTAAAAGAAAGAGGGTATGAAATAGTAGAAAAAAATTTCATGGCAAAACAAGGAGAAATAGATATTATAGCAAAAGATAAAAAAGAATTAGTTTTTGTAGAAGTTAAAACAAGGACAAATAAGCAATATGGAAATCCAATAGAAGGAGTAAATTTATTAAAGCAAAAGCATTTAATAGATACAGTAAAATATTATCTATATAAAAAACATTTGGAAAATAACCTTGTTAGATTGGATGTAATAGAAGTATACTTTTATTCTTCCGTCTATAGGATTCACCATATTAAACAAATTATATAAATAGGTTTTGTTTATTTTAAATATATTGAAAAACTTCTTCTGGATATAAGATTTTTTTCCCGTCTTTAAAGTCCTTTATATCTATCCATTTAGCAATACTATTTTTACCTTCATCTAGAATATGATATTCTTCTTGGTAATCTTCATTAGGGATATCTACTGCATAGTAAAACACTATTTCATGTGCTGATTTGCCTTGATAAGTAAAGATATTTTCAGAGGTTCCGAGAAATTCTTTTATGGTAATAGTACTTCCAATTTCTTCTTTAAATTCTCTCCTTAAGGCATCTGTACTTTTTTCTAAAAATTCTATGCCACCACCTAAACAGCGATAGAAAGTTTGTTTTTTTACAGTATCAAAGCCTTCTCCAACTAATAATTTACCATTTCTTATGGCAATGCCTAAAACAATAGGACGTATTTCTTGAAATTTATTCATATCAAAAACCTCCTTTAAAAATTTATTAAAAATAATTATAAAAGCAAAGGAGAGGATTTACAAGAGAATTCAGTAAAATTATAAAGTTTTTTAAAAATATATGATATAGTTGAAGATATAAACAGAAAGAAATGAAAATTGTTATGAAAATAGAATTTATTTGGGTAAGTATAGCAACTTCTCTAAGAAATTCTTGCTTTTCTTTTATATTGTATATCTTTAGCATAGAAACTCCTTTTTTAAAAGATGTCGGATTTCAACAATTTTTTCTTTGTCTTCTATATAATTTTTTCTTGGTTTAACAAAATTTTTTGAACCTCTTTTTTCAAAGCTATATCGAGGGATCAACTGAATATGAAAATGATTCATTAAGCCATCACACATAGTACATAGATAAACACTTTCAGCATTATAAGTATTTTTTAAAATAATCATAACTTTTTGGTTAACATAAATTACATCCTTCTATTTTGTTTTTTAATATTCTTGAAAAAAGGTAGCTTGTTATATTTTGTATTTAAATTTAATTTGTGGAAGACCGTCATTATCTGAGTCTTCATCTATTTTTACAATTTCTCCACCCATTTTCTCATAAAATTTTTGAGCATTAAAATTATATTTGTGGCAAGAAATAAAAAATTTATTCACACCTTTATTTTTTATATAGTTAAAGGCTAAGTGAAATAATTTTTTACCAATACCTTGTCTTTGATAATCTTTTTTTATATAAAATAATCCAATTTCTTGTTTGTAATCTTCAAAAGGTCTAGAGGGTTTTCCAAATTCAATATATCCTATAATTTTGTTATTACTAATAGCTACATATAATTCTTGATTAGGATTATGAATATAATTTTTAAATTTTTCTTCATTTTTTAAATAATCATAATTATCTATTTTGCTATCTGGATAAATTCCTCTATAGGTAGTTTCCCATATTTCTTTTTTTAGTAAAGACAACTCTTTACAGTCAGTAAAAACTGCCTTACGTATTTCTAGTCTTTCCATAAATTAAATCACCTTTTCCCCTAAATCTTGTAAAGATCCTAGCAAATATCCATTAGGATCTTATATTAAAAATCCTTTATTTCCTAGTAATTTATTATCTTGTCTATACCAGTTTTCTTCAATATCAAACGTTATTTTATAATTTAAAGTTATGATATATTTTATTTAAGTTATGAACTTGTAATTGAAAATTTTTTCAAACTAATACCTCATAAACTTTGTTAATCATTAATATAGTATCATGTTAGAGAACAAACATCAATAGTAAAATTTTAGTTTTCCCATTTATATAAAGAGTTAAATATTCTAAATCTTTTAACAGATCAAAATTTAGCATAAGAAAAGCTATTAGCAAAATGTCTTTAAACAAAAGTATTTAAAGTTATTGAAAAAGTATAAAATGGAGTTAACGGAAATGTATATCAAAGAAGGAAATGTTTATGATGAATATTTTAGAAGAAAATGATTGACAATAAAAACGAATGTTTGATATATTAATAGTAATATTTTTTACAAATAATTGTCGACTTATAGAAAAAAAATAAATTTTATGATATAAAATAATTAACTGAAATAAAGGAGACGTATTTTTATGAATCCAATAATAAAATGGGCTGGGGGAAAAGAAAAAGAATTACCCTATATTGAGAAAAATTTACCTGAAAAAATAAATAGATATATTGAGCCTTTTGTGGGAGGAGGAGCAGTATACTTTGATTTAAACATAAAAGAATCAATTATTAATGATAAATCAGAAGAATTAATAAATTTATATAGATGCATAAGTAACCAAGATAAGGAATTTTTTAGTAAATTAAAAGCCATCTATAAAAACTGGAGATTATTAGAAAGTATTGTAGAAAATAATTCGAATGAGTTGTTAAAAATTTATAGAGATTATTCTGAAGAACTAGCCAATAGTAAAAGAACAAAGAATATAAAAATACAATTTAATGATAAAATATACGCATTCGTTATAAGACATGCAGAAGAATTTAATGGAATATTATCTGCAGAATTTAATATAGAAATAGACAATTTTATTAATGAACTTGTAAAGAATCTAATTTCTAAGATGAATAGAATGTATAAAATTGAAAATCAAAAAATAAAAATGAGTGAAAAGGATACTTTAGATAATATAGAATGTGCTTTTAAGAGTGCTTTTTATATGCATTTCAGACATTTATACAATGAATATGAAAAATTTAATCTAAATACCTCTTTTTATACAGCTATTTTTTATTTTATAAGAGAATTTTGCTATGCATCAATGTTTAGATATAATAAAAATGGAAAATTTAATGTACCGTATGGTGGAATAAGTTATAATAGAAAAGAACTTATTAAGAAAATTGATTATATAGGAAGCAAACAAATTAAAGAATATATGCAAAATACTCAGATATACTGTGAAGATTTCGAAAAATTTCTTAAAGAAGTCAAACCACAAAAAGGTGATTTTATATTTTTAGATCCACCATACGATACTGAATTTTCAACTTATGCAAAAAATGAGTTTGAAAAGCAAGATCAAATAAGGCTATGTGAATATTTGAAAAATACAAAAGCTAATATAATGTTAATTATCAAAAATACAGACTTTATATATAATTTATATAATACAAAGGAATTTAATATAAAAATATTTGATAAGAAATATCTTGTGAGTTTCAGAAATAGAAATGATAAAGATGTGGAACATTTGTTAATAACAAATTATTAGGAAATGTAATTATGGAAGAATTAAAAAGAGAATCAATTAATGAAATAATAGATATTTGATAGGAGAATAGGATAATGGAAGAAAAAAGAGTAAAAGAACGTGAGATTATAAAACCAGCATTAAAAATTATAAAAGATAATCCTGGTATATCAACATCAGAATTAATTAAAAAACTTCAAAAAATAGTAGAACTCTATCCTGGGGATAAAGAAATTTTAGCAGGAAGAAATGATACAAAATTTTCTCAAATAGTTAGAAACTTAATTTCACATAAAAATTATAATAAGTTTGGTAAATGCATATATGAGAGAGAACAAGGTAGGAATACAGGTTTTTATATTAATGAATTAGGTGAAAATGAAATCCAAGGATATGAGAAAAGCGAGATAAAAGAAGAAAAGTTAGATAATGAATTTCAAAGAAAAGTAAGAGAGAGTAATGACTATAATGAAATAGAAGAATTAATGAAGGCTGATTCTCGAATACCAGAAAAGATGTCTAGAAGTAATAACTCTAGATATAAGGTGGACCCAAGAATAACAAAAACAGTTTTGAAAAAGAATAATTATATTTGTGAGATAGAAAAATTAACTGGAGAAGAACATAAAACTTTTGTTACTAATAAGGATGTACAATATATGGAAGGACACCATCTAATTCCAATGAAAGCACAAAAAGACTTTAAAATAAATATTGATAGAAGTGATAATATATGTTGTTTATGTCCTAATTGTCATAGAGCGATACATTATGGAACAATTAAAGAAAAAAGAGCAAGGTTGTCATTATTGTATAATAGCAAGATAAGGGGATTAAATGAAAATAAAATATGTATTGACTTTGAAGAATTAATAAATAATTATTATATTTAAGGGAACATACAAAACTGGTGCGATAGCACCAATGATAAATTCAATGATACTACAATTTTTTTATAAAAGTTTGTTTCACACATCATTGACACATATACAAATTTTTTTGATTATTTTCAAGTAATTCTTGAACTTGTTTCTTGGTTATGTTATTATTTTTTTGAACAGTATTCATTTGTATCAAAACTCCTTTATGTTTTCTAGTCAAAAATATTATACGAGTTTTGCTTACTCCTGTCTACTGTTTGTTTACTTTTTTATGAAATTTTTGTTGCATTTCAAATGAAATTTCTGGATTTTATTGTAAAATTTTTGAAATAATGAGAAATCTTACTAAAATTGTTGACATTTACATAAAACTGCAGTATAATATATTTATGTAGTGCAAAAGCACTATAAATACACGAAAGGAGGACACTATTATGTCATGGAAAGACAGCCAAGACTTCCGTAATGACTATCCTGGTGGATATTCGAAAAACGGAGATGTCTATGATGGAAATGACAATCGTGTAGGCTATGTTACTGGCGATGGCGATTATCGTATCAATAACGATAGCTCCAACGATGGTCAGCTCTATCACAACAAAGACTAAGCAGTGCCCAGTTTCCTATTAGGAAACA
>CALXAQ010000106.1 GCA_944386335.1 uncultured Clostridia bacterium
GGATGCCATGTAGGCATATAAGATATTCCTCTAAATTCTATCCATTTTCCTCTGCTACTTGTAATTCCATATTCTTTTCCTAAAATATTTTTTAAAGCTGTACTTCCCAATAAAACAATGATTTTTGGTTTTACTAAAATTACTTGGTTACGTAAATAATCTAAACAAGCTTGTGCTTCATCTATTTCTGGCACTCGGTTAGAAGGCGGTCTACACTTTACAATATTTGCTATATATACTTCTTCTCTTGCAATACCAATTCCTTGAAATGCTTTGTCCATAAGTTTACCTGCTTTTCCCACAAAAGGAATACCTTGCGTATCCTCGTCCGCTCCTGGTCCTTCTCCAATAAACATAACCTTTGCTTGTTTATTTCCTGTTCCAAATACAACATTTTTTCGATTTTGGCATAATTTACATTTTTTACATCCTATAATGCTTTTTTCTAATTCTTCCCAATTATCATACATCTTTTATTCTCCTCTATTTATTTCACACACTCTTCTAAAAGACTAATTTTTTCTTCTTTTGTAAAATCTATTCTTGCTTTTGTTCCAATAGGAATTACCATTTTCTTTTCTGTATGTCCAAAATTATTAGATTTAATAATTGGAAAAGAATACTGTCCTTCAAGTACATCTAATACTATCTTTTCTAAAGCAATACTTCCATCATAATTACCTATCCACATTCCCTTTATTTTATCAAATACTCCATTTTGTTTTAAGTGGTATAAATGATGACTCACAAACGCTGGTGGACTTTCTAAAGATAACTCTTCTATAAATAGTATCTTATTTTGAAAGTCTACTGCGTATTTTCCTGCTACTAAATCTTTTATTAAACTTAAATTACCACCTATTAAACTTCCTTCTGCTATTCCTTCTTGTATTACAGAAAATGTATCTTCTGGTTCTTTTAAATGTGTTTTTCCTTCTACAAAATGTTTCATTACTTGTTCATAAGCATAACCTGTTGCCCAAGAAGTAAGGGATTTAAAAGTTGGTCCATGAAACGTAACTAATCCTGTTTTTTGTGCAATTACATTTAAAAGTGTAGTAGCATCACTAAAACCACATAGTATTTTAGGATGCTTTGCTATTATATCATAATTCAAATATTCCAAAACACTATTACAATTAAAACCTCCAGATGCCCAAAATATAGCTTTTACCTCTGGATCTAAAAACATTTGGTGAATATCTTCTGCCTTTTGGCTTGCAGTAGCCCCATATCCCAGTGTATTAGAAAAAGTATGTTTTCCAAAAGTAATTTTAAATCCTGAACCTTCCATTAATAATATGGATTGATTAATTGCTTCTAAATCTTCCTCTTCTACACAATCGGATGGTGCTACAACTGCTATTAAATCTTCTTTTTTTAATTTTTCTGGTATGAACATTTTTCTTCCTTTCCTTCTTTATTTTTGAATAGTACAGTTAGATGATTAAGTTGATAAAACTACTTTAGCATAATAAGTGCCATATTTCTACCTGATTTTCCTTTTTCTACTCTATGGGAGTGTATTTGCTCTACATGACAAGCCGTACAAATACCACTATCTACAATATTTTCTTGTCTTACCCCTGCTTGTTCTAACATCTCTATCATCAATTTTGTTGTATTTATGGTGTATTTTTGTTTTCCTTCTATTATTTTCGTCATCTGAATACATTCCTTCCAAATAGCACTCTCTTTTGCAAAAGCTTTTTCAAATAATATTTTCACATCATCTTCCACTTCAAAATGGCATTCTTTAATACAAGGTCCTATGCAGCAAATTATATCTTTAGGATTACTTCCATAAACTTCTTGTATACGTTCTATTGCTCTTTTTCCTATTTTTTTTACAGTTCCTCTCCATCCAGAATGAATATTAGCTACTACTTTTTTTACAGGATCATAGATATATATAGGAGTACAATCTGCAAAACGCAGGCCTAATGCAATCTCTTTTTGATTCGTCATAAGTCCATCCATATTGGTGTAAATTTCTCTGTAATTGTAGACTTCTTTTACTAAATCTCCATGTACTTGCTTTTCTATTTGTACTAATTTTTTACTATCTATTTCTAAATGCTGACATAACTTTGGGAAATATTCATTTTTTACTACAGAAATGTAATTGATATTTTCTTTTCCTTTTAAAGTAAAACAATGTGTTAGATCTTTATATTCTAGCAATCTCCTAAATTGCAAATATTCTATGCCATCTTCTTGCCTTACATGTATCACTTGATCATTTGATAAATCTTTTTTCATACCTACTCACATTCCTTTCTCAAGGCACAAATTCATTTGATTTTCTTACTTGTCCATAATAATTGACTATTCTCAAAAGTTGTCTCTAATTCATCTTTTTCATATAAATAGGTTAAATAAGCTTTTATTGTACTTCCTATAAGAACATATTGTGTAAAATTCATATGTAATTGATAGTCTATAAACATATGTTGCAATAAAGTTTCAAAAGTACAAGGTATTTGTATAAGTTGTAAGATTTTTTCTATAATTTCTTGCATCTTTTTCCTATTTTCTTGTACATATGGCTTTATATCTTCTACTGGTTCCATATGAGAAGGAATAAATAACTTCCCTTCTAATTGTTCTACCACATCCAAGGAATGTAAATACTCCTCTACATTATATAAGAAAGTAATATGATGTTTTTGTATTGTTTCCCTACTAGCTACACTATCTCCTAAAAACCATACATCATCACTTGTTTTTATTCCTATCATAGAAAAACTATGTCCATTCAACTCTATCATCTGTATTCCCTCTGGAAGTACTTCCTTCGTTAATTCTTCTACCTTACTTTCTCTTGCTAATAAAAATTTATTTTGTATCTCATGATTAGGACAACTTCCATATAAAAAAGCAGGTTCTAGTATAGGATATTCTACTAAAACTTTATCTACTCCTCTACAATAAATATGGCATCCTTCTCTTTCTTGTAATAAGTGATTTCCTCCTATATGGTCTGCATGAGAATGTGTATTTATTATCATTCTTAATTTCCAATTTTTCTGTCTTAAAATATGTTGCACTTTTTTACCTGCATCTTTATCATTTCCACTATCTATTAAACATATCTCATCTGAATTAATTTGATAAATTCCCATTCTAGTGGGTGAATCTATATAAAATGTACGCTCTCCTACTTGTTTTAATTCATACATATCCTATCTCTCCCCTTCTATTTCCTTTTGCATTTTTTGTATAATTTCTTGTTTCTCCTTTTTAGGAATATAACGATACTTACATCCATTTTCTCCAGATTTAAATTGACATATTTCTATATAAGGACAATATTCACAAGGTGTTTTTTTATTTTTACTATTATAAAATGGTTCCAATGCTATTTTCCCTGCATAAATTTCTTCTGCAATTTGTTGTAATAATCTATTGGTATAATTTTGTAATATTTCAAACTCTTCTTTTGTTACAGCATTGGATTTTGCTATGCTTAAATTTCCATCTTTATCTAAGTAAGCTGGCACTAATTGAGAAGCACCTTTTTCCAATGTTTTATCCATTTTTTTCACCATTTCTGCATCTGCTAATATAAATCCTTGCATGCGAAATCTTTTTGCTATTTCTTTACTTAATGTTTCTTCCTCTATACGTCCATCTGTTTGTACAATGGGATCTATTAAAGAAAAATATAATGTTCCTGCAGGAAGCATATTTTCTTTTTTACAAGTAGCATCCAAATAAGTTAATAACTGAATTTGAATTCCAGCCATCACTTCGTTTAAATCTATATTTTTTATGGATGATTTATAATCTATAATACGAATATAATTTCCTTGTTGTGTTTTGGCAATATCTATTCTATCTATTTTTCCTGTAATTTCTACTATTTTTCCATCTTTAAGTGGTAATACAATAGGTGGATATTGTTTATCTTTTTTAAATTCTACTTCATTTCCATATACTTCAAAATCGCTGTTCTTTAAGCTTTGTAGAATATACTTCATAGAAGTGAAAATAACCCTTTTAAGTCGCATAGCTATTAGCTGATATTTTTGATTACTTTGAAAAATATAATTTCTTGGAATAGTGAGTTTTTCTTCTACGATATCATCTAATATTTCTCTTATTTCTTCTTCTGTTAATTCTTTATAAGCAAGACCATTTTCTCTTACATTTTCAAAAAAAGTATCTATCACTTCATGCATGAAACTTCCTGTATCTACTGCTTGTATTTTAAACTCGCTTATATCTGATAAGTTCAACCCATATTGTAGAAAATAAGAAAATGGACAAGATCGATATTTTTCTAATCGAGAAACACTTGTATGTAATATATTTCCATATAGTTTCTCTGAATTTTCTTTTGTAATTGGTTCTGGTAGATTTGTTTTTGTAATTGCTTTTTTTACTGTTTCTATTTTTTGTTTCCATTCTTCCTGCTCTATAAATGCTCGGTACACTTGTAACCAAATATCTTCTATCTTTTTTCCTTCTTTCAATTCTCCTATTTTGGTAACTAAAGTTTCAAAACTTGCCTCTTGATTTGTAACACTTTCTCTTTTTTCCCATAAATCTTTTTTTTCTATGATACTAGGAAATATTTTTTTTATTCTGCTAATAAGAATGGATGGCCTTAAGGCACCTCCTTCTATATTAGTAGAAGGATAAGATAAGAAAATCTTTTCACTAGCAGAAGAAAATGCCTTATAGATTGCAAAATTATCTTCATACAATCTCTCTAAAGTTCCTTTTGCTAATTCCATTCCCTGTAATTTCAAAAATTCTCTATCTGCATCATTAAAAAAACCTTCTTCTTTGTAGATAGTAGGAAACACTCCATCGTTCATACCTATTATAAATACTGCCTTTACAGAATGTGTCCTTGTTCTATCTATATCTCCTACAATTACCTCATCCATTACTTCTGGAATTTTACCTAAACTTGTATTTTTTAATCCTGTTTTTAGTAATTGACTATATTGTGCAAATGTTACTTTTTCTTTTCCCAATACCATTACCATTTCGTCTAATAGCTTTATAATAACATCCCATGCCATTTTCTGTTCTTTTGCTAGTTCTATTTTTCCTTCTTTTTCTAGTTCTTTTGCCCTTATCTGCAATTGTTTATCTATTCCATTTTCTAAAAAAAAGAAATAAATTTGTTTTGTAAAATCTTCTACTGTTTTTTGTTGATTCATTTTTTCTTTTAATCTTTGCAAAGGTTCTACTACTTCTTTTTTTGCCTTCTCTATAATAGCTAATTTTGCTTCATTCTGAGGTGTTTTTTCTTCATAGTTCCATTCTTGTAGCCACTTGCTTCCTCTAATCCCCCATTTTCTACAGTAATTTTCTAATAAAGCTACATCTTCTTCATCTATATTTAAGAAACCTGTTTTAACATAGGCAAAAACAGTTTCATAAGACCAATTTTTAGTAAATACTTCTAAAATAGATAGTAAATATTGTGCCAAATTATTTTGGTTTAATTGTTTTTTTTCATCTAAAAATACGGGAATATCATATTTTGTAAAAATAGCTTTACACAGATGATTATAGGTATCTAATTCTTTGGTTACGATTGCTATATCTTTATAACGGTACCCCTTTTTTCTTACTAAATTTTCTATTTCTTGTGCTACATTCTCTATTTCTGCATATGCATTACTAGCTAAAAACAAAGAAATATTTTCTATTTTTTTATCTTTTTCATAACTCTGATAAGGTATTGCATAAATATTCTTCTCTAAATATTTTAATTCCTCATTTTGGAAACGTTTTGTTTCTTTTAGGCAAATAGGTGTATCTATTAAAATATGAAGTTTTTTTGCCATTTCTATAAGTTTCTGTGCTGTTTTTTTATTACTATAGAAAATATCATTTTCTTGTTCTTTATCTAAATTTAAGCTATCTGCTGTTATAGTAATGTTCACTTGTTTTGCTCTTTGCATTAGAGTTTCTACTATTTTATATTCCTGCTGTGTAAAACCTACAAATTCATCCAAATAAAAATATGCGTCTTGAAACTCTGTTGTAAGTTGTAATTGCTCTTCTAATATACTTAGCATGTCATTTTCATCAATATATTGTTTTTCTATCTTCTCTTCCCATTTTTGATAAAGCAATAGCATATCTGTTAACTTTGCTTTTAAGTATGGTTCTTCTACTTTTTCTAATACCTTCTGAATCACTTCTATGCTAATACCATGTTTTTTAAACTCTGTTAGTTGTTTCTCTATAAGTTCTATATTTTCATCTGATTTTCCTAAAAAGTGTAATGACTTTTTTTGCTCTGTTAAAATTCTATCCATTAATATAGCTTTCCCAGAAGCAGATAGTGGGACTCTTATTGTTTTGCCTACTTTTGTCTTTATACGATATGCCATACGCTTAAAGGTCAAAACCTCTGCATAGATAGAAGCTTCTTCAGGTAATACTGCTAATAAATTTTTTTCTGCTGTATAAGAAAATTGCTCTGGCGTAATAATATAAATTTTCTCTTTCTGTTTTTGCTTTTCTAAAATATCTTCTAAACAAAAACGACTCTTTCCTGTACCCGCCCTACCATAAATAAAACGTAAACTCACCTCTATCTTCTCCTTTCATGAACACCTATATTTTTCTTCATTTTAACCATAGCATTTCTTTTTGTCAAGTAAATTTATGCTTCCCTTCTCCAATAAAATAAATACTGCTGTGCCAGTCCTCTAAGTTCTCCAAACTTCTGATAAGCTATTTCTTGAATTTCTTTATTTGTTATATTCTCTTTATGTATATACAATTCATTCATAACACGTTTTACCCATACGTCAACAGGAAAAGCTTCTAATCTTTTTAAAGTAGAAAACAATAAAATGCAATCTGCTACTTTATCTCCTACACCTGACAAACTCAATAAAATATTTCTTATTTTTTCAAAGTCTTTTTCTTCTTGTAATTTCTGCAAATCTACCTGCTTTTCTATTATCATTTTTGTTGTTTCATATACTCTTTTATCACGAAATCCTAAGCCTAAACGTCTTAAGTCTTCTATACTTGCTTTTGCCAATTCTTCAGGACTTGGAAAAGTATAATATGTAGTATGCTTCCATCGTATCGGTGTTCCATAGTTTTGACTTAATCTTTCAATAATTCCCTTGATTCTAGGAATATTATTATTGGCAGAAATAATAAAAGATATGATTGTCTCCCATAAATCTTGATTTAAGATACGAATTCCCTCTCCATATTGTATACTCTTTTCTAAAATGCTATCTTCTTTTTTTAACTTTTTTTGCAAATTTTCGTAATCTCTTTCCATATCAAAATAATATCTACAAATTTCTTTTAGATCTTTATCTTGCTGATTCACTCCTTCAAAATAAATCTTTTTTTCTTCTTGTCTTATTCGAAGAATATTTGTACCAAATACTCCTATATAAGAATCCTCTTTTTCTTTATTCCATCGAAAACATTGACCACATTCAAAAATATTTTTTACATCGAATGTTGGTATTTTCGTTATTTCCCATTTCTGCTCCTTCATTGCCATTTTCCTTTCTCTATTTTGGACTTTTGGAACGTTCCTTAAACTAGTCAGTAAACTTTAAGAAACATCTCCAAAGTTCATCTTTTAAAGCCCTTTCCCCAAGCCTCTCTTGCATTTGCAGTTATAATAAATGCTCTATTATCTATTTCTAATGCTATTTGTTTCATTTTTGCTATTTCTCCTCTAGCACCTACACACAATAACATCATCTTTTCTTCATTCGTATACATTCCTTTCGCATAAATTCCTGTGCTTCCCCTATCTACCTCTTTTCCTATTTGTTGTGCAATTTTTTCATATTCATTAGATACTATAAACATCATTTTTGTAAAGTAAATACCTTCAAATACAATATCTATCATTTTTCCCATCAGATAGATTGCTATTGCAGAATACAATCCCACCTCTATATCTTTAAAAAAAATGACATTTAAAGCAATAATAATTG
>CALXAQ010000107.1 GCA_944386335.1 uncultured Clostridia bacterium
GAAGAATATTTTGAATTTGGATTATTTATGTCGAGAAGAGAATACAAAGTAATTAATAGAAGATTACAAAGAGGTAGGGTTGCATCTGTTAAAGAGGGTAAATATGTAGGTAGTGTTGCTCCTTATGGCTATGACAGAATGAAAATTGATAAAGATAAGGGATTTACACTAAAAAAGAATGATGAAGAAGCACAAATTGTTGAAAAAATATTTAATATGTATGCTTATAATGATATTTCAATAAATGAAGTTGCTAATCAATTAAATTCTGGAGGTTATAAACCACGAAAAGCTGATGAGTGGACGATTTCAGCTATTAAAGACATATTAAATAACCCTGTTTATATTGGAAAATTAAGATGGAATTCTAGGAAAGTTGTTAAAGAGTATAAAAATGGAAAAATAAAAAATACTCGACCAAGAAATACAGAATATATCTTATGTGATGGTTTGCATGAACCTATTATAGATTTACAGACTTGGCAAGTAGTTCAAGAAAAGCGAAGTAAGCATACTCCTGCCGTAGTACATAATAATACAGTTCAAAATCCTTTAGTAGGAATTGTATATTGTAGCAAATGTGGGAAAAAAATGCAAAGGAGACCATATAAAGCTACAGGAGCTCCAGATACCTTAATGTGTCCAAATAAACATTGTGATAATGTAAGTTCAAAACTTTGTATTGTTGAGGAAAAGATAATTTCATCTCTTAAAGAATGGTTGACAAATTATCATATTGACTATGGAGAATATGTAGATGAAATAAAAAGTAAAAAAAAGACAATATTAGAAGATAATATTAAGAATTTGAATAAAGAATTAGAAATACAAAACAAGAAATTAGCAAATGTTTATGATTTTTTTGAAGAAGGAACTTATAGTAGAGAAATGTTTTCGGAAAGATGTAGTCTTATAACAGCTACAATAACAAATATTAAAAGTAATATTGAGGAGTTTGAAAAACAAATCGAATTAGAAATAAAAAAGGAAGAAGGTAAAAAGACAATTATTCCTAAAATAGAAAATGTACTTGATTTATATCCTACCTTACAAACAGCAGAAGAGAAAAACCTTTTACTCAAAACTGTGGTTAAACGAATAGAATATCTAAAAACAAAAAAAGCAATAAAAAAAGATTCAGATCCAACAGATTTTGAATTAGATATTTATCCAAATATAGGATAAATATTATATAAATATAAGGACAAGTTTTTTATAATACATTTGGCAAGGAACTAGCCATTAGATTACCCTAAAAATAGTTCCAAAAATTTTTTTTGATAAGGTTTTGGTACGAACGAATAGGCTCCAAAATGTTATCAATTAAACCGTTTATTGTTATCAAATATCAACTATTGATAACAAAATGGAGCATATTCCTCCGTACCAATATCATTTAGAATAGCTTTTGCATTTTGATCAGGCATAGCAAACCTTTGTGATAAATAACGAAGAGAAGCAGCAAGTTCTCCATCTGGTCCACCATATTGACTAATAATAAATTTAGCAAGTTTTGGATTTGGACATTTTATACGAATAGGATATTGTAATACTTTGTTATAAGTCCACATTAGCGATTCCCCCTTTCCCAAGGCCATGGCTCTTCAATCCATCTCCATTTATTGCAAGGGAAATAAATAGTAAGTGGACCATATACCTTTTGATATTTTTCTCTTAAATCATTTAATTTTGTAGTATATTCTTTATGCAAGCAGATGGCTCTTGTGTCGTCTACATGAGTATCTAAATACTGTGCAAGTTCCGTGCTAGCAAAATCTAGACAACGAATTTTTCGTAGCATTTCCTCCGCTGTCATTTCCTGTTCGTTATTGCAGTTATTTTTTATACTTGTAAATTCATAAGAGTAGGTGGGAATGCTATTTGTTTTATTTTCATTACAGCAACAACCAACACCACTCATAACACAATTAGGGTTGGAGTTTGCCATTTCCATGGTCGTAGAAAAATCCTTTGTAGAAGCGGTCATAGGTTCTTGAAAAGAAGAGTCGTTCATAGCGTAGTTAGACATCATAGAGTTATTACCACAACCACATCCTCTTTTGGTATTATTATCATAATTATACATTGTTACATCCCTCCCCAACAGTATTCATAGCTTTTATAAAAGCGTTTTCTTCTATAGACTGGCATGGAGCGTATGGACTAACGAGTTCAGGAAAAATGGTTCCCATTTTTAAGCCAACACAAGGGGTAAATGTTTTATTCATCGTTTGAATAGGAACATAACTTTGTGCAAACATAGGGTTACTTGGAAATACATTGGTTTCTTCAAAACCGCAGTCACAAGCATTATCATTTCCTGTATAGTAGTCAGCAGTTACACCACAGTCATTGCAAGCATTTTCAATAATGTTTTCGTCATAATTTTGCTGACAGCAACATTTATTATATTTACAATGATACATAATTTTTCCTCCTTATTATTTTTTATATTGTATTATATGGAAAAACTTGTCAGAAGGTGTCAAAAAAATAGAGACAAGGTCGAAAGTTATGTAAATAAAATAAGGAATAAATCTGGACAAGTTCGCATAAATATTATATAATGATGTGACCAAGCAAAAAGGAGTGAATACTACATGAACGATTTGTTCAGAGATAGATTAATTGTAAAAAAGAGTCTAGCAAGACAAGCATATGAATATGCTTTAGGATTAAAAAACAATGTGGATTTTAAAAAGAATACAGAAAAAGTATTTTTAGAATTTGCAAATTATATAAAGGAAAATTATCCGGGAGTAAGAATAGATACACCGAAATTAAGAGAAAAATCCCCAAAAAGTATTAGAGGAAAAATAAGAAGATTAGAGTTAGAAAGACTAGCAAAACTATATGCAATAGAAGGAATATCTAAAAGAGAAGAACAGAGTTTTATAGATATTACGAAAAAAATAATAAAAGAGGATAAAGTAAAAAATCCAAAACACATTTTACAAGCAGTACAACAATTATTATATGAAAATATAGAAGAAATAGATGTTTATAAAATAACAGAATTGTTAATAATACCAGAAATTAATGAGCATTCTCAAACAGCATTTTTGCGTATTCTAATGACAAGGATAGAAAAAAGCAATAGAAAAGATAAGGAAAAAATATTACAACAACTAGAAGAAAAATATGGAGAAGAGGCTGCTATTCGTGAGAAAAATCCAGAGGCAGATAAATTGCGTTCAGACAATCTAAAAGAAATAAAACAAAATCAAAAAGAGATAAAAAGACTTCATATACCAGAGGAATACTTAAAAACAAAAGATTTGCTAGCTATGCGTTTTGTGTTTGCAGAAATTCCTGAACAAATAAATTCAAAAAAAGCAACAACTGCAGAGGAAAACATAAAAGAAAGAGATAATCATTTGATTGCGTTTACACGAGAGTTTGCTGAAAATTTATTAGCAGATAGAGAATTCTTAGATAAATTAGGAATAGAATTATTACCAAATGCATATAAACATAAAAATAAACAAAATGGGTATATAGCAGAGCATTTTAAATTTTATTTTAAAGAGCATCCTGAGCAAATTTTTGAATTGCAATTAAGAACAATTTACCGTGAAGATATTGCACAAGTGGGAGAGGCAGCACATAATAAAAGAGCAGGTAAAAAGAGAGAACTTCCCAAGTTTTGTACAGTACAGCAGTTTTATGAGGATATTAAAGATTGTGTTCCTCAATATACCATGATAAGGGATGGAAAAGTACAAAAATGTACTTGGGCACAAAATGCAATGGCTTATTATCAAAATTCTATAAATTTTGATACGGATGAATATGAAAAAATTATACAAGCTATTGAAAAAGAACAAGAAAAAAATGAGAGAAAAGGATTAAAAATAGGAGAATAAATTTATGGTAAGAAAATTTGTAGAAGTAGATGAAGCATTTATT
>CALXAQ010000108.1 GCA_944386335.1 uncultured Clostridia bacterium
CATATAGTAAAGGCCAATTAGTAACAGGAACAATGGCAAATAATGGAGCAGTAAGCAAAACACTTAATGCAGGACAAAGCTATACCATACCAGCGGGATATCATAATGGAAGTGGAAAAGTAACAGCTAATAGTTTAGCAAGTCAAACACAAGCAACAGCAACAGCAAATAATTTGCCTAGTGGAGTAACAGCATGGGTGAATGGAAATAAAATAACTGGAAATGGAACAGATGTAAATAATAGTTATAATAATGGATATAATGCAGGAAAAGCATCTGTACAGCTTACTAATGGAGGGGTAGTATATTTTGGAGATGACATTTCTGATCCAGATTCTTCTAGTAATAAGGGAATATCTGAAAAGACAGTATCTGTTACACAAGGAAGATATGTCATAGTATGTGTAAATCTTAGATTTAAGAATTATCAATCTGCTTCTGTAACAATGTCATGTACATCTGGAATGAATGTAATTGCATATAGCACGAATGAGATTTACAATAAGTGGTATGGTACTTTTGGTCAAGCATATGTATTTTTTGGATATACAACAGCTAATAGTATTACATTAAAAAGTTCACAATCTTATAGATGGTCTGGTTCTATAAATTATATTAATATACAATAAACATAAATAGAAAAGGATAGATATAAATAGTTGAAGAAAAAGTAGTAATATTTCACGAAGAAACATTACTACTTTTTATAGTTTTAGCTTTTTTGCTAGGGATTAAAAATAATGCACCTACAATAATAGGAAGATAAAAAGTATAAATACGCCAAAATAAAATAGCCAAATTAATGGTTCCTGTTTTAAAGATGGATTGAAAGATAAGTAAAAAACCACCTTCTGCACCGAGTCCTGCACCAGGCGTAGGTGTGATAGTCATAATCATTAGCAAAAATGCTTGTGCTGGAACAATTTGCCAATAAGTAATACCAGAATTGCCAAAAGCAAGATAAACCATATAAGTAATAGCATAGTAACACAGACTCTGTAAAGTAGCCCATATAAAAATTTGTAATATAACTTTTTTTTGTGTATAAATAAATTTAAATTGGTTACTAAAATGAATGATACTATTACTTACCTTTTCTTTTGTTTTATCGAATTCTTTTATTGCTTTAATTTTGGCTAAAAGTTTTATCCATGGTATAGTAATGATAATAATAAGTTTAGGATAAATTCCAACAATAACAATAGCAATTACTAGAAAGATATTAGCAACAAAGCCTAAAATGGCAACCCATAAAAAGTCTTGAAATAAATTCATGAAAAATGGAAGTTCAAAGCAAACCACTACTACAGTAAAAACTAATAAAGCTATTTGAGTAATAATAAACTTCATAGTCAAAATAGACATGGATTCACTTGCTCTTTTTCCTGTTTTTGTAAGAGCATATGCCTGCATAGGTTGACCACCAGAAGAAAAAGGTGTTACATTATTAAATAATTGCCCAATCATATTTACCTTAATAGAATTTGTAAATTTATGTGTAGGGTATAATTTTTTTAAAGGTACATGCAAACACATAGTATCACAAAACCAAAGTCCAAGTAAGGCAATAAGTCCAAAAGATACCCACTTATAGTCTACTTGTTGTAATACTAAAATAATGTTATCTAAACCATCTACAGCTAGCATGTAAATAAATAAGCCAATAAATATAATGGCAATTAAAATAAAATTAAAAATAGTTACTTTCTTACTAGTAGTTTTTATTTCTGGTTCTTCCTCATTAGGAAAATCAGTTTGATCATGAATGTTGTTATTCATAAACTCCTCCTTTTATTATCTTATTATTTATATAAAAAAAGTAAGCAAAAGTCAATGAAAATAAGAAAATCTTCATATTCCTATACATAAAAAGATAGGTATTTATTTACCTATCTCGTTATTTTTATTTGTTATTTCTTCTAAATCTAGTAAAGCTTGCCATCTTTTATCTACTTCCTCTTGGAAAGCTTCTATCATCCACTCATTGCCAGGTTTAAACATGTGTTTAAATCTTCTTTGTGGTTTCAAAAATTCTTCAATAGGAAGCTTTTTAGCAGGTTTATAAGTAATTTTATATTTACCGTCTACTACTTCATATAAAGGCCAATAGCAAGTATCTATTGCTAATTTGTTAATTTGCATTAACATATCTGTTGGATAACCCCATCCTCTAGGGCATGGAGCAAGTACATTTAAGAAAGTTGGTCCTTCTGTGTAAATGGCTTTTTCAGCTTTTTCATATAAATCCTTGAAGTTATTTACACCAATAGTTTGAGCCACATATGGCAAATGATGAGAAGCCATAATTTCTGTTAAATCTTTTCTAGATTGCATTTTTCCAGGAACAACATCACCTGCTGGAGATGTTGTAGTATCTGCAAAACGAGGTGTAGCAGAAGAACGTTGGATACCCGTATTCATGTAAGCACCGTTATCATAGCATACATAAGTCATATCATGACCTCTTTCCATAGCACCAGATAAAGATTGAAGACCAATATCATAAGTTCCACCATCTCCACCAAAAGCAATAAATTTCGTATGTTTATCTTCTGGTAATTTTCCTTGTCTTTTCATAGCTTTATAAGCAGCTTCCACGCCAGAGCAAGTAGCACCTGCACATTCAAAAGCTGTGTGAATATAAGAAGTAGTCCAAGAAGTATAAGGATAAATACAAGTAGATACTTCCATACATCCAGTAGCATTTGCAACTACTGCATGGTCCTCTTCTTTTAATGCTCTCATAATCATTCTAGCAACAGGAGGAGCACCACAACCTGCGCACATTCTATGTCCAGCAGTAAATCTTGCTGGTTTATTAGCAACAATTTCCTTTAAATTATAAGCCATTAGTTAGCACCTCCTTTTAATCCAAAATAACGATAAGGATTCTCTACTTTTCCAGTAGATGCAATTTCTTGTAAATCATGGTATACACCTTCAATTTCTTTTGTAGTAGTATCTCTACCACCAATACCATAAACATAATTTACAGTAGGAACTTGTACACCATTGGTATATAAACCAGAAGTAACATCTGTAAATAAAGCTCCACCACAAGCATTTAGACTTTCTGCTTTATCTAAAACAGCAAGAGCTTTTACATGAGAAACAGCTTTTGCAATTTCTTCAGCAGGGAATGGTCTAAATACACGAAGTTTTAGAAGACCAACTTTTACGCCTTGCTCTCTTAAAGCATCTACTACTACTTTAGTTGTTCCAGCAGTGGAATTCATACAAATAATAGCAATTTCTGCATCCTCTAGCCTATATTCTTCAAAGAAACTATATTTTCTACCAGTCATTTTCTCAAAATCTTCAGCTACTTCTAAGATTACCTTTTTAGCAGCACGCATTGCATTTGCTTGTTGGTATTTATGTTCAAAAAGATAAGCTTGTAAATCCATTGGACCAACAGCAATTGGCTCTTTATCATTTAAAAGATAATGCTCTGGTTTGTATTCTCCTACAAAATTCTTTACTTTGTCATCCTCTATTAATTCAATATTTTCAATAGAATGAGAAGTAATAAATCCATCTTGGCAAACACATAAAGGAAGTCTAACATCTTTATGTTCTGCAATACGATGGGCCATAATTAAATTATCGTAAGCTTCTTGGTTGTTTTCTGAAAACAACATAATCCATCCACTATCACGAATACCCATAGCATCAGAATGGTCATTGTGAATGTTTAGTGGACCAGAAATAGCACGGTTTACTAGAGGCATAACAATAGGAAGTCTTAAGGAAGAAGCAATATATACCATCTCCCACATTAAAGCAAGACCATTAGAAGAAGTAGCTGTCATGGCTCTTCCTCCAGCAGCTTCTGCACCAATGCAAGCACTCATTGCACTATGCTCACTTTCTACTGCTACAAACTCTGTATCTACTGTTCCATTGCTAACAAAAGTAGAAAAATATTGTGGAATTTCAGTAGAAGGTGTAATAGGAAAAGCAGCAACAACATCTGGATTAATTTGCTTCATAGCAATAGCAGATGCTTCATTACCACTTAAACGTTCTCTAATACTCATATTTTTCATCCTTTCTATCTTTAAATTTCTTTCATTTCAATTGCACCGAATGGGCAAGTTTTTGCACAAACGCCACAACCTTTACAATAATCATAATTAAAATCCGTTCTTTTTTGATCTTTTCCTACTGGAATGGAATTATCTGGGCAAACTGGGAAACAAAGCCCACATTGTTTACATTTTTCAGGAATAAAAACGGGTTTTACACTTCTCCAGTCACCTGTCTTAAAACAAACAGAATTACCAGCTTCGTAGATATCTCCACCTGGTGTCATTTCCTGCCATGGAGTATCTTTATTAATTTTTACGTCAGCCATTTTCTATTTCCTCCTTTACATTTCTACTTCATGAACATCTTTTAAAGCCATTTCCAAAGCCTTCATGTTACCTTCAATTACTTCAGGTTTTTTTGCAAATTTGTGCTTAAAAGAACCTTGCATATCATTTATAAATTCTTCTTCTGTCATAATGCCAGAGACTTTAACAATAGCAGCAAGCATTGGTGTGTTTGGGAAATATTTGCCAAGAGCTTCCTCTGATATTTTTTTCGCATCTACTGTATATACTTTTCCCTTGTAACCATGTAAAACAGATTTTAAATAAGCAGCATCTTTTGTAGTGTTAATAACAATGCTACCAGTTTCTTTTAGACCATCTGTTACAGGAACAGACTCTAATAAAGAATCGTCTACAACAACTACATAATCTGGCTCATAAATATTACTGTGAATACGAATAGGAGAAGTGCTAATACGGTTGTACGCAGTAATAGGAGCACCCATTCTCTCTGGACCATATTCTGGAAAACCTTGAATATATTTGCCAGTATTAAAAGCTGCATCAGCAAGAAGTAGAGAAGCAGTTTTTGCACCTTGTCCGCCTCTACCATGCCATCTAATTTCAATAATGTTATCCATCACATTCATTCCTTTCTCTTTGTATTTTCCTACTCTTTTCGAAATATATTGCTAGTCTTAAGTATATGCTTTGAGACCAAAATTGTCAAGAGATTTTAGGCAACTACCGAATGGTCAGGTGTCCATTTAAGTCAGTCTTTTTTGAGACATGTCTCATTTAACCCTGACTTAAATGGACATTAGTTGAATGATGTCGAAAAATAACTGATTGTACATTAGTATTGTTAAATCACATACAATATGATATATTAGTAATGTTCCTTTTTATTACCTCCAGAAAGGAGCAGATATGAATACAAATGATTTGATTGTTTTCTTAGTAATATTAGTAATAGTATTAGTATATGGAAATAATCATAAAGACCAACACTAAGTACAATAGTACATAGTAAAAGAGTAGGAAATGTTGTGGATTCCTACTCTTTTTTGTTCCTTGTATTATCTCTTTAATAGAGCTATGAATACAAAATCAATATATTAATATAGACCAAATATTAATATATTGTGAATACCAATAGCAATGAAAGTTACTTGTTATTCACTACAGATATATTACTACATTTTTTTTGATATGTCAAATATTATCCTGAAAAAGAAAGCAAAACGGTTGACTTTTTATCTTCTTTTAGTATATACTTAAGTCCGAAATGAAAGAAAAAAGGAGCAGATGGCACATGTTATCGAAAGCAAAAAAAATTATGCTACTATTAGGAATGGCAAGCATTTTTATGCTTTTATGTACAGCTAGTAGCTATGCTACAACAGGAATTGTGAATACAGAAACATTGAAATTAAGAAAAGGCCCTTCTACTAGTTCAGAAATATTAGATTTACTAGACTATAATGAGGAGTTAGAAATAACAGGTGAAGAAGGCGACTGGTACAGCGTAGTACATGAAGGAACAGCAGGTTATGTAAGTAAGCAATATATGAGAGTAGAAGAGAAAGAAGATACACAAACGAATACACAAGTAAATGAAACGACAGCAACTACTACTACAGAAAATGTAGTAGAAAATACTACCACAAATACAACAACAGAAACTACAAGTGCAGAAGTTACTCAGCCAGAAGAAACAGATACTTCAACACAAAAAGTATTAAAAGAAGATACACAAATTAGCATATTACCATTAATACAAGCTAGTAAAATAGGAACAGAAAAGAAAGGTACTAGTGTAGAAGTAATTACAACAGTTGGAAATTGGTGCTATGTTTGGACAGAAAATCTAAATGGTTGGGTAAGAAAGGATGCTTTAGAAGGTGGAGAAACACAAACAACTACAACTACTCCACAAGAAACTCTGCCAACTACAGAGGAGACTCCATCTACAACTGCACAAGAAACAACCATAGAAGAAACCACCATGTATGTAACAGGTTCTTCTGTTTATGTAAGGTCAGGACCTGGAACAAACTATGAAATTGTTACCTCTCTTCTTAGAGGCAATTCTGTAGTGGCAACAGCAGAGACAAGTGAGTGGTATAAAGTACAAGTAAATGGACAAACAGGTTATATTTCCAAAAGTTTAGTATCCACTACAAGACCAGAAACTACATCTAGAGGAACAGAAACTTCTAGAACGCAAGACGAAAAAGAGCAAGCAAGTACACCAGAAGAAGAAAACACACAGGCAGAACAAACAGTAGTGCAAACAAGTACTGGTCAGCAAATTGTAGATTATGCTAAAAATTATTTGGGATGCAAATATGTTTATGGAGGAGCTGGACCAAATACTTTTGACTGTTCTGGTTTTACTATGTTTGTTTATCGAAATTTTGGAGTAACTCTTAGCCATTCTGCTAGGGCACAGTCTAAAGTAGGAGTTGCAGTAGAAAAGGAAAACTTACAATTAGGAGATTTAGTGTTCTTTAAGGACTATGAAACTATGAATGGAATAGGTCATTGTGGAATTTATATAGGAGATGGCAATTTTATTCATGCATCTTCTGGAACAGGATATTGTGTAAAAATCTCTACTCTACTTTCTGGTAGTTATGCTACAAGATATGAAACGGCTAGAAGAGTTATTTAAAAAAGAAAAATGGGGCAAATACAAAACAAGGAGAAAGAACATGCAAATTGCTCTGTTTGGTTGGATATTAGGATTAATAGGGGGACTATACTTACCAAAATTAAGTATAGTCTTTTTTCTGTGCTTTTTATTAGGAATACTAATATTAAAAAAGGTAAAGAAAAAATATAGCATGATTAAAGTTGTACAGAGGCATATTTCCTATCAAAAAATTATCGTCATGGCAATGAGTTTTATCTTAGCCTTTTTACTCATACAAGAAAAAGAAAGAGATTATAGCCAGAAGTATGCAGAGGTAATAGGGGAGGCAGAAGTGATAGGCACCATTGTAAGCATACCAAAAGAAAAGGAATATAGAACAGATTATACCATGCAAGTAGAAAGCATCAATGGACAAACTTTGCAAAAAAATACCAAAATTTTGTTACAGCTAAAAAAGGGAAAACAAGCCCAAAACAATTTAGCTTATGGAAATAAAATAAAAGTAAAAGCAGAATTAAAAATGCCAGCAGAAGCTAGAAATACGGGAGGGTTTGATTATAGCTTTTATCTAAAAACAAAGCAAATTTATGTAATTGCTACAGCTAAAGAAGAAAATGTTACTCTTTTAAAAAAAGAAAATACCAACTTATGGCAAAAGGCAGTAATGGCAGTAAAGCAGTCTATTATGGAACAAGTAAAGAAAGTATTGCCACAAGAGGAGGCAGAACTATTTATAGGCATCTTAATTGGAGAAAGACAGGGCATACAAAAAGAAATAGAAGAAGATTTTAAAAATAGTAGTTTAACTCATCTTTTAGCAGTTTCAGGTTCTCATGTGTCCTATATTCTAATAGGCGTAACATTTGCAGTAACACAACTAAAGGAAAATAAAAAAATAGCTAAGATAGGAACCATTTTATTTTTATTATTTTTTATGGAATTAACAGATAGAACTCCTTCTGTAGTAAGAGCATGTGTTATGGCAATCTATGGATTGGTTGCTAATTTATGTCATAAGAAAATAGATTGGGTAGGAAGCATTTGTTTTAGTTTGTGGTGTATATTACTAGAAAATCCATATAGTTTATGGGACACATCTCTTATTTTATCTTATGGAGGAACTGTAGGAATTTTATTATTTATTCCTATTTTTCAAATAAAAAATGAGCAAAAAAGGATAAATTCACATAAAATATTACAAAAGTGTAAAGATGGAATAAAAGAAAGCTTTATGATTACGATGAGTGCTAATTTTATTTTACTTCCTATTATCTCCTATTTGTTTTATACTTTGTCTTTTACTTTTTGGGTGGGAAATTTACTAGCAACACCAATTATAGAGATGATTATTTTTATAGGTGTTGTATTTTTAACAAGTAGCTATTTGTGTTTTCCACTAGCTATAATAATAGCATTACCGTTAAAATATTTGTTACAGTTATTGGTATTAGTGGCAAAAATATGTGCTGACTTACCTTTATCAAATATGACAGTTATAAGACCGCCCATTATTTGTATACTTTTGTATTATGTGTTTTTATTTTTGTGGATAAAATACAAAAAATTGTCACAAAGAAGAAAACAGCAAATAAAAAAAATTTATACAAAAAAGAAGAAAATAATTTTAATAACTTTAAGTTTTTTTACCATTATTTCAATTTTCCTACAAAAGATGCCAGGTGAATTAGAAATCTATTTTATAGATGTAGGTCAGGGAGACAGTATGTTGGTTGTAACACCACAAAAGAAAACTTTCCTGATAGATGGTGGAGGAAGTAAAAATAGTAATTTTGATGTAGGAAAACAAACATTATTACCATACTTATTGAATAAAGGAATTACTACTATTGATTATATGATGCCATCTCATTTTGATGAAGACCATGTGCAGGGTTTATTTATCATCTTAGAAAGATTAACTGTAAAAAAAGTAATTTTAACAGAGCAAAAAGTGGATTCTGAGAATTATCAAAAATTTATGAAATTAGTAAAACAAAAAAATATACAAATAATATGGGTGAAACAGGGAGATAAACTTTTATTAGAAAACAAAATAATTTTAGACATATTATTGCCAAAAACAGAATGGATAGTAGAAAATGCGTTAAATAATAATGCTATTGTAGCAAATTTGCATTATCAACAGTTTAATTTATTGTTAACAGGAGACATAGAAGAGATAGCAGAAAAAGAAATGATACGATTTTATCAAAAGGATAGAGCATGCAGAGCTATAGTTTTAAAAGTGGCACATCACGGCTCAAAATCTTCTAGTACTCAGCCTTTTTTAGAAATAGTAAAACCAAAAATTGCTTTAATTGGTGTGGGAGAAAATAACACTTTTGGACATCCAAATGAAGGAGTTTTAGAAAGATTAGAAAAAATAGGTGCAAAAATTTATAGAACAGATGAGAAAGGAGAAATTAGTTTAAAAGTAAATAACAAAGGTCAAATAAAAATAAATACAAAAATTGGAAAATAATTGTATAAAAAAAAGAAAAAATCTACATACTAGTAATAAATATTAACTTAACAAAACTATAAAATGGATACAAAATACATACTTTTGTAGAAAAAGGTGGAGATAAAATGAAAAAATGGTTTATCATAGGAGTGATAGGAAGTATTCTATTAGCAGTTATATTAACAATTACAGTACAAATTATAATAGAAGAAAATACACAAAAACAAATACATCAGCAAGGATTACAGACGCAAGAAGAAATGAATACAGAAATAACAGAGAATGAATTAGAAATGACAAGCACTATAGGAGAAGACCAAATATCACCAAATGCAGTAATTTATTTTAAAACTTATTATACAGAATGTAAGCATACTACGACAGAAACGATAGATATACCGGAAGAATTAGTAAATAAAACAAGAGAAGATGTAACAGAAAAATATAAAAATTGGGATATAGGAGAATTTAGCAATCAAGAAATAACATTATACTGTGAAAAAGAGGGAATATGTCCAGAACATTATATGGTAAGGGAAAAGGATGGATATATAGCAATTTATCAAATAGGAGAAGATGATAGAGAAACATTAAAAGAAATGACAGGTATTATTACAAATTACCTACCAGAAACAGATATATTAAGGTTGGAGGAAGGAATTAAAGTAGTGGGGAAAGAAGAATTAAATGCTACGCTAGAAGATTATGAATAATTAAAAAAATGAACCCAAAACATTAAACTTTTTTGTCTAACATTTTGGGTTCATTTCAATGTCTAAAGTTCATTTTTTCTTACTTAAATAGCCTTTTTTATAAAACTCTTCGAAATACATTATCAAAGAAAAGATAGTAGCAATAAGAGCCACATAATAGATATAAATGTCAAAATGCCAATCTATTCCAAAGTAACAAATGCCTAAGGAACATACAATAGCAATATAAAAGGTTACGGTAGCAAGTTTGCCAAACCATCTACTAGATACAACTAGGTCTTTTCCGTATAAAAAGGAGGCACCTGCAATCATAACAATTTCTTTTAAGAAAACAATAACTAACATCCATAAAGGAATAAAATTTTTAATAGCAAGTGACACTAAAATAGAAATTTGTGTTACCTTGTCTGCTAAAGGATCTACTAACTTTCCAAAGTCTGTAATATAGTTATATTTACGTGCAATAGTACCATCTAAAATATCTGTTAGGCCAGAAATGGTAATAACAATTACAGCTGGTAAATATTGTTCTTGAAAGATGAGTACTAAAATAAATGGTACTAAAATAAATCTAATTACTGTTAATATATTGGGTACGTATTTTAACATAACTATATTCCTCCTAAATATTACTGATTATAAAACGGAAAAAATGAAATTACCTTCTTCGGAACAAACTTGTACAGTTTGTCCGTTTTGGAGTTCTCCCTTTAAAATTTTATCAGAAAGTTCATCTTCTACATATCTTTGAATAGCACGTCTTAGTGGTCTAGCACCATATTTTAAATCAGTTCCTTTTTGTAATAATTCTTCTTTAGCAGATTCATCTACTGATAATAAAATATGTTTATCCGCTAATGCTTTTTTGGTATCTTCTAGCATTAAATCTACTATTTTTAACAGTTGTGATTTATTTAATGGATCAAAGACAACAATCTCATCTACTCTATTCAAAAATTCTGGTCTGAAAGTTTCTTTTAAAGCATCTAATATTTTATTTCTGCTAGTTGTAAAAGTACCAGTAAAGCCAATAGAGTTTGTATTTAAGTTAGAACCTGCGTTAGAAGTCATAATAATAATAGTATTTTCAAAACTAACTGTGTTTCCTTGACTATCGGTTAATCTACCGTCATCTAGCACTTGCAATAAAATATTAAATACATCTGGATGAGCTTTTTCAATTTCATCTAATAATAAAATGGAATAAGGATGTCTTTTTACTTTTTCTGTTAATTGACCAGCATCATCATATCCTACATATCCTGGAGGAGAACCGATCAATTTAGAAGTAGAGTGACTTTCCATGTATTCATACATATCTATACGAATAATAGAGTTTTCATCTCCAAACATCTCATAAGCAAGACTTTTGGCAAGCTCTGTTTTACCAACACCAGTTGGTCCTACAAAAATGAAAGATGGTGGGCGTTTCGTGCTTTTTAATCCTGCTCTATTTCTACGAATAGCACGGGCTACTGCTTCTACAGCTTCCTCCTGGCCAATAATACGTTTATGTAGATTGGTTTCTAAATTTAACAATTTTTGTGTTTCTTCCTCTGTAATTTTTTTTACAGGGATTTTAGTCCAATTTTCAATAACTTCTGCCACATCTTGCATTGTTAATTCTTGTGGTTTTAGTTTACTATTAATTTTTTCTATTTGTTCTGTTAAACTACATTCTCTTGCTTTTAATTCAGCAGCTTTTTGATAATCTTCTTCAGAATCTGCTTGTGCTGCTTCCTCTTTTTGCTCTTGTACCTTTTTTAGTTCATTTTTTAAAATTTCTAATTGATAAAGTTCTTTATTATTTAAGTTAATTCTAGAGCATGCTTCATCTAAAATATCAATAGCTTTATCTGGTAAAAATCTATCGTGAATATATTTTTCAGACATAATAACCGTACCACGAATGACATCGTTAGAGATACTTACCTTATGATAATCTTCGTAATACTTTTTAATGCCGATTAGAATATCAATAGAATCTGCAATAGTAGGTTCTTCTACTAAAACTGGTTGAAATCTACGTTCTAAGGCACTATCCTTCTCAATATATTTACGATATTCTTTCAAAGTAGTAGTACCAATTAATTGAATATCACCATTTGATAGAGAAGGCTTTAAAATATTGGCAGCATTCATAGAATGTTCTGCATCACCTGCTCCAATAATATTATGAATTTCATCTATTACTAGAATAATATTACCATAGGATTTACATTCATCCATAATGGCTTTCATTCTTGCTTCAAATTGGCCTCTAAATTGCGTTCCAGCAATGACAGATGTCATATCTAATAAGTAAACTTCCTTATTTAATAGTTTTGCAGGAACTCTTCCTTGTGCTATTTTAATGGCAAGTCCTTGTGCAATAGCAGTTTTTCCTACACCAGGTTCACCAATTAAACAAGGGTTATTTTTAGAACGACGATTCAAAATCTGGATAACTCTTTGAATTTCTTTATCTCTACCAATTACTGCATCTAATTGATTGTTTTTTGCTTTTTGTGTTAAGTTCGTACCATAAGTATCTAATGCTTTTTTACGCTTATCTTTTGGTTTTTTATCTACTTTTACTTTTTTCTTTTCGTTATTAGAAGTACCAGACCCAGAAGTATTATCAGATTTCCCAAATATGTTAGCAAAAATGGAACCAAGAGGGATAGCACCTCCATTTGCTTGAGAGTTGTCATCTTCTTCTGCTTCTACGGTATCGGCAGATAACATAGCGTTCATATCTATGTTTTCT
>CALXAQ010000109.1 GCA_944386335.1 uncultured Clostridia bacterium
ATGACACCATTATTCCAAAGAAATCCCATTTCATATCAAAATTATGTGTGCCGTCTATTGGATCTATTACAAAATATGTATTTCCTATATCTTCTTTATGTTCTTCTGATAATACTGAGCAATTAGCCATTTCTTTTAATTCTTGTGATAATTTTTTATCAATCATCAAATCATATTTTGTAACAATAGAACCATCTTCTTTTATTTTACTATCTTTCTCTTCTTTTACTGCTGTTTTTAAAATTTCTCCACATTCTTTAACTAATGCTAAAGTTTTTTCAAACAATTCATCAATATTTTTCATTTTTATTAATTCCTTTCAAATTTGTTTCAAAAATTCTATTATTTAAAATAAACATGCTTATACAAAACGATTAACATCTTTATTAGGTAGTAATTTCTTCAATTTATTATCTAATTTTACATTAGTACTCAAAAAGTTATTTAAGTCTTTCATTGTTTTAAACTGATAAAATTTTTGATTAGGCACAAAGTATAAAATTACTTCTTTTCCAAAAGTCAATAAATTAATTATATTATTAAATGTACCTTTACTTTTTCCATTCCAAATCATAAATCCTATATCTGCTTTCTTTGCCATTGCTAAATCTTTTTGAGCATAAAAGTCAAATCTTGTTACATGATTATCTACTTTTACTGTTTCTATTTTCCAATCTCCATAATTATTTCTAGCAATTCCTTTACTCGCAAATACTATAACATTTCCATATGATTTTAATTGTAAAAATTTTGTACACTACTATCTATTCCATCTGCATCTCCAATTAACACCTCATAGTTTTTAGCACAAATATTTTCCAATTTTTTAGATATGTTTTCATCTAGTTCTTTAATTGCTTTAAGTTCTGCTATAAAAATCTTCAATATTATCCCCCCTTTGTTTTTGTTAAAGCTAAACAATATATAGTTTTTTTCTTTCAATTTTCTTTATATTATCATACAAAGTTTCCATTAGCAATGTTTTCAAATAGATTCATATAGTGCAAGAATAGGTGTCTTACACACACTTCAAAGCTTCTTTAAGGCAAAGCCTTTAACTTGTCTGATTTTCTAAAAATCTCCGATTTTTGTCTGATTTTTTCTTGTAAAAATTATTGGTTATTTTTTCTTACTCTCAGTATATTTCTAGGAAAAGTGGACAGGTTGTCCACTTTTCTTCTTGTTTTCCTTTTATTTGTCCAAGTTTATAATCATAAAATTAAGAAAGTATAAGTTGTAAAAAAATTGAAAAAAATAACTAGAAATTAGTTTAAAACTAATTTCTAGCTAGTATACTCCGATTCATACTATATAATAGTTCTATTAGCTTTATTCAATTTTAAGTTTTTATTTAATTTTTTCCAAGTTTTAATGATAGATTTAAAATTGCATTTTTCACTTGTCTCAAATATTGTATCAGTTTTTTTAGCATTTTCATCTAATATTTTAACTATTTTTTTTGCAATTCTTTCTATTACTGGAACAGAAACTGCATTTCCTGCTTGCTTATATATTTTTGAATCAGCCATCCCTTCTGGTATTTTATAGTTCTTAGGAAATCCTTGAAATAATAAGCATTCTCTCGGTGTTAGTTTTCTTATTCCATAATTGTCTACAATTAGTGGTACATTATGTCCGTCCTTCCCCCATATTGGCTGTTAACGTTGGGCATAAATTATTTTTATTTTCTCTCACATATACTCTTCTTAATTGATAAACTGTATTTTTATTTTTCATTGTTTCTTTTAAACTTTCATAATATTTTGACTTTTCTGTATAATAATATTTTTCTTCTTTTTTGTCTTTTACATCTATTATTTTATGAATATTATTTTTTAATTTTATAGGCTTAAATTCTTCCTTTATAAATTCATTATATTCACTTTCTTCCCTAAAACAAACTATATATACTCTTTCTCTATTTTGTGGTACATTTCCATATTCTGCTGTATTGCATATTTGATACCAAACCTTATATTCTAAGCTTTCAAGACCTTTCTTTATTATTTCAAAAGTTTTTCCCTTATCATGTGATACTAGATTTTTGACATTTTCTAAAAATACTATTCTTGGTTTTTTAGCTTTTATAACTCTTAAAACATCAAAAAATAAATTGCCCCTATCATCTTTAAATCCTTTTTGGTATCCAGCTATAGAAAATGCTTGACAAGGAAATCCAGCAGTTAGTATGTCTAAATCTGGAATACCATTTTCATTTATCTCCTTAATATCTCCTTCTACAAGATAATCACTTCCAAAATTTTCCCTATATGTCATGCATGCAAATTTATCAATTTCGTTAGCCCATATTAATTTACAACCAGCATTTTTAAAACCTAGACAAATTCCACCAATTCCTGCAAACATACTTCCAACTTTATACATTATCTTTCCTCCATTCTTTTGATATTTTATCATAACTCTTATAAAAAAGCAGCCTCTTTATGAAATTTTTTTTATTTTTATCTAGTATATAACAAGAACGTATGTTTGTAAATATTTTTTTGCTAAATTTACTCTTTTTCTTCAAGTTTATCTTTTTTTACAAAATCTATACTATATTCTTCATCATTGTACTTATATAGAATTACCGAATCAATTCCTAATTCTTTTAATCTATCATATTTAAGTAATTCTCCTTCTTTTAGTTTAAGAACTTCTCTCAATAGCCACATTCCTAATGCTTTATTTGGATTACTCATAAGTGATTTTCCGTTATCTTGACATACCTTCATATTTATTACATTTCCATTAGGTAGCCTTACATTAAAAGCTTTATTTCTGCTTGGTAAAAAGTTTGGATTTTTTCTATAAAAATCTGCTTTAATTGGAATATATACTTCATTAATATTTCTTTTTCTTCCTCCTGCATTCCATTGATTTAATCCACTTTTTTCTGCTACAAATTTTTCTCCTTTTGATACAGAAAATAATGGTATTATAACATGTGGTACCTCCTTTTCTTTAGTTCTTTTTATAATCTCTGCATTTTTCATTATGACATATTTCAAGAATTCATATGGATCTTCAATTATTTCTACTGGCATCTCAACTAATACATTATCTAAATTAAATTTCTTATACAAAGTACTTTTAGAAAAGTTAAAAGAATACTCATTTTTGTCATCTTTGAATTTCAATGAACTATCTGTACTTTTTATCATTTTAATTTTTTCTATATTTATAGTATCCATATCTGTTTCTAATATATAAAATTTCGAATCATCCCTTGTTACTAGATGGTATATCATTTTACTTATACCATAATTTCTTTTTGTAAATGCTATTCTTTCATTTCTTAATCTACTTATTAGAATTACTTGTTCTTCTGGAGCTTTATTTTTTAGTTCTTTTGCAAACTCATTAAATTCTGCGATCTTCTGATTTTTAGTTTTATGTAAAAAAGTTTTAATTCCTATTCCTATATCATCTTTTTTAGCATCTGCAGAGCAATCAAACCTTGCCAAATTAACAGCTTTGAATGATTTGCAGAATATATTTTCTACTACTCTATAGTCCAAATAAGGCGTATGGCTTTCAGAAAATAAATTTGACAATGCTCCTATTGTTTTTAATAAATCAGTATAATCCTCTATTGAGTTACTATCCTGCTTTTCAATAAACATATATAATTCCTCCTGGTTCTTTTTTCGACCTTATTATATAATTTATACCAACTTTATTCAAGATATATAAAACTTTTTATTCTTTAGTTATTTTTTTGCTTCGCTAGACCTTTTCTCTATTTTTTAATGTTTGTTACATAAATTTAAGGTCTATAAAGAAACGTATAAGATTTGTCGACGCAAAAAATTGTGAAGCAATTTTTCTATGCATCTCTTTTTTACATTATAGGAAATGCAATGTCCTATAATGTAAAAAAGAGAAAGCAAATTTAATTACTTTCCCTTGATTTGATTGTTTACTTTTAACTTAAATTGTAAGAACCTGACCCACTTACACAATTAAAATTGTGAGTGGGTACCCCTGAACCTTGTTGCTCACGCAATAAGACTTTTTGAATGTTTTGTATGGTGTAGTAACAAAATAAACCACACACCTCCTTGGTGTCCCCCTTCACCAGTTGGATTATATAAAGTAACCAAAACAACTACTTGTGGATTATCAATTGGTGCTACTCCACAAAAAGATGTTACATATTTATTTGTATTAACTCCATCTTC
>CALXAQ010000110.1 GCA_944386335.1 uncultured Clostridia bacterium
ATGTTTTTTCTTCACTTTTAGAATTTAGCATACTCACATATACTTTAGCATACTTTAAATCTGGCGTAATTTTTACTTTTGTTATGCTAATTAAACCCGTTACTTCTGGATTCTTTAATTCAAAAGAAATAATTTGACTTAATTCTTTTTTTAGTTCTTCGTCAATACGACTAAGTCTATTTTGATTTTTTGGCACTTTCTTTGCCTCCTTTATCTTTCATTTTCTTCGACTTTATCTATTGTTTTTAAAAATTGAACTTTTCTTTCTTTTTCTCTTTTTTCCATGTCTTTTCTTGTATTAAATCTTTCACATCTTTTTTGTATGTTCCCATTTATTCTTTCTTGGAAACTTTGTTTTTTCTTTTCAAAACTTTGCATATTGTTCATTTCCTTTCTATTTTGTTTAGAAAAGATAAGATTTCTCTTATCTTTTCACTTCCTCCATTACATATACTTCTATAATGTCTCCTTCTTTAATATCATTGTAGTTTTCAATTTGCATACCACATTCATAGCCTTTTGCTACTTCTTTTACATCATCTTTAAAACGTTTTAAAGATGCTAATTTTCCTTCATGAATCACTACATTCTCACGAATGACTCTCACTCCCGCATTTCTTTCTATTTTTCCATCTAATACATAAGCTCCTGCTATGGTTCCTACATTCGATACTTTAAAGGTTTGTCTTACTTCTACATTTCCGATCACTTTTTCTTCATAAATTGGATCTAACATTCCTTTCATAGCAGCTTTTACATCATCAATCGCTTGATAAATAACGGAATATTGTTTGATTTCTACCGCTTCTTTTTCTGCTACTTGTTTTGCAATTGCTCCTGGTCTTACATTAAATGCAATAATAATACTATTACTTACTTTAGCAAGAGTAACATCCGATTCATTTACTGCTCCTGCTGCACTATGAATAACCCTTACTTTTACTTCTTCATCTGATAATTTTTCTAAAGATTGTTTTAATGCTTCTGAACTACCTTGTACATCTGCTTTTACAATAATATTTAATTGTTTTAAATGGCCTTGTTCCATTTGGCTAAATAAATTATCTAGAGTAACTGGCGTTACTTGATTAATAGATTTTTCTCTTGCTTGGCGTTTTCTTCTTTCAATTAGATGTTTTGCCATTTTTTCATCTTTTACCTCGTAGAAAATATCTCCTGCTTCTGGTAGTTCTGTTAATCCCATAATTTCTACTGGCGTAGATGGTGTTGCACTTTTTACTTTTTGTCCTTTATCATTCTTCATAGCTCTAATTCTACCAATAGCAGAACCTACCACAATAGTATCTCCAACATCTAGTGTTCCTCTTTGTACTAACATAGTAGCAATCGGTCCTCTAGATTTATCTAATCTTGCTTCAATCACAACACCTTTTGCTTGTTTATTTGGATTTGCCTTTAGTTCTAATACATCAGCCTCTAATAATACCATTTCTAGCAATTCATCAATATTTTGGTGATTTCTAGCAGAGATAGGTACGAAAATAGTATCTCCACCCCATTCTTCTGGCACCAATTCATAGTTCATTAATTCCTGTTTTACTTTGTCTACGTTTGCTTCTGGTAAATCAATTTTATTTACAGCTACAATTATAGGTACTCCTGCTGCTTTTGCGTGATGGATAGCTTCTACTGTTTGTGGCATTACTCCATCATTAGCTGCTACTACTAAAATAGCAATATCGGTAATTTGTGCACCTCTTGCACGCATACTAGTAAATGCCTCATGACCTGGCGTATCTAAGAAAGTAATTTCTCTTCCATTTACATTTACCATATAGGCACCTATTGCCTGTGTAATACCTCCTGCTTCCCCCTCTATTACATTTGTGCTACGAATAGCATCTAGAAGTGAGGTTTTTCCATGATCTACATGTCCCATAACACAAACAACTGGTGGTCTAGCTTCTAATTCTTCTGCCTTATCTTCTGACTCATCAAATAAGATATCCTCTTCTTTTACTTCTTCTTTCTTAGTAGCATTTACTCCAAATTCTTGTGCTACTAGATAAGCTGTATCAAAATCAATCTCGTTATTGATAGTAGCCATAATACCAAATTCCAATAATTTTTTTATTACTTCTGCTGTTGTCTTTTTTAGTTCTGCTGCTAAATCTTTTACTGTAATGGTCTCTGGAATAGTAATATCTGTTAGCTTAAAGATTTTTTGTGTTCTTTCTTCTGCATTTTTATTTACTTTCTTTTTTTTTTTCTTGCCTCTTGCAGTAGTTAAATCATAATAATCTAACATACCACCTTCTTGGTCGTCAAACATATGTGACAATTTATCTACTTGTTTTAGGTCTTTTAGCTTTTCATCATCAAAATCTTCTTGGAACCTGCCTACCTTCTTTACTCTTGCAGATTTTTTCTTTTCTTCATATCTTTCATTTTTTACTTTATCAATGGCTCTACTATTAAAATCTCTCTGAGTTTCTTTCTCCACTATATCTGCAGACATAATATCTTTAATATTTTTGTCTATTCCACGCTCATCTAAAGGCTTTTTATCTCTATGATAAGGGTTATTATTTCTGTTTTGAAACCCATTTTGATTATTTTTTCTATTATTATTTTGTTTTGCAAAACCGTTTCTTTGATATCCTTGATTATTCTCACGATTTCCAAAACGATTTTCTCTATTTGGTCGATTTCCTTCTTTATTTTGATAAGAAGTATTATGATAATTATTTCTATTATTATATTGATTTTTTGTATTTTCCACTTTTACTGTTTGTTGCTTTGTTTCTATCATATTTTCTTGTTTTTTAATTTCTTCCTCTTTCTTTTCAGGTTTTATCTCTTTTTCTTCTTTTATCTCTGGTTTCTTTTCTTCTACTGGCTTTACTACTTCTTTCGTTTCTTTTTTTATAACTGGCTTTTCTTCTACTTTTGGTTCTTCCTTCTTTGCTATTCCAAATAATTCACTTACTGTCATTGGTTTTGTTGGTTTATTACGATAAACGATATTATAGTCTGTATTTTTATTTCTTTCCACAAAACCCATTTGTTTACTTTTTTGCTCTTTTTTCCTTTTTTCTTCTTTTTCCCTTTCTTCTTCATCTGCAATGATAACTTCTCTTCTAATAATGACAGGTGTATCATTTTTCTTAGTTTCTTTTTTAGGTGTCTTTTTTGTTTCTTCCTTTTTAGTAGGTTGCTCTGAAGTAGAGTTAGAAAATGCTTTTTTTATTCGTTGGGCTTCTTCTTCCTCTATTCCACTCATATGGCTTTTAGCTTCAATTCCTAATTCATTTGCTTTCTCAATTACTTCTTTACTGGTTAAGCCGATTTCTTTTGCTAATTCATATATCTTCATCTTACCCAATACTATCACCCCCATCAATGCATTTTATCATTTCCTTTGAAAAATTTATATCTGTTATCCCTAATATAGCTTTATTTTGCTGACCTATTGCTTTACTAATTTCCTCTATAGATTCTATCACTCTTATAGGAATTTTTTTCTCTATAGCTACCATTTCAAAATTCTTCTTTGTCCTTTCTGCTGCATCTGTTGCTACTAATAGTAATTTTACTCTATCTTTTTTAATAGCATCTATTACCATTTCTGTTCCAAATACAATTTTACCTGCTTTTCTGGTTAATCCTAGTAATCCCAATATTTTATGGTTTATCAATCAATACACCTCTTAATTCTTCATAAATTTCGTCTTCTATTTTTGTCTCAAATGTTTTTTCCAGTCTTTTTGATTTTATTGCCTTTTCTAAACAAGAAATATCCTCACAAATATAGGCTCCTCTTCCTGCCATTTTGTTAGTTCTATCAATAGAAATATTTCCTTCTTTATCTTTTACTATCCTTACCAATTCTTTTTTAGTTTTTTTACTTCCACATCCTATGCAGGTTCTTTCTGGTATTTTCTTCAAACTCTCACGTCCTCTTCTTTATATGTGTATTCTCTTTGTCCTAACTTTTATTCCTCTTCTTGTTTAGGCTCTTCTTTTTGCATTTTCTCTATCATTTCTCTAAATTGCGATTCACTCTTAATATCTATTTTCCAATTTGTTAATTTTGCTGCTAATCTTGCATTCTGTCCAGCTTTTCCAATAGCAAGGGACAATTGATTATCTGGTACAATTACTTGAGCAAATCTTTCTTCTTCTTTAACATCTACTGCCATAACTTGTGCTGGAAGTAATGCAGAAGATATATAAATGGCTGGATCTTCATTCCATTCTATTACATCTATCTTTTCTCCATCTAATTCATTAATAATATTTTGAATACGAATTCCTTTTTGCCCCACACAAGAACCAACTGGATCTATATTAGGATTTTGTGAGTAAACAGCTATTTTACATCTAGAACCTGGATCTCTTGCTACATTTTTAATTTCAATTAATCCTTCATAAATCTCTGGTATCTCTAGTTCAAATAATTTTCTTACAAACTCTCCATTTGCTCTAGAAAGTAATACCTGTATGCTTCCCTTTAGCCCTTTTTCTACATCTAAAATACAAGCCCTAATTTTATCGTTTACATGATATTTTTCTGTAGGAATTTGTTCTTTTACTGTTAAAACACCTTCTAATTTTCCTAAATCTACTACCACTACTCCTCCATCTGCTTTTTGTACAATTCCAGAAACAATTTCTCCCTTTTTATCTCCAAACTCTTTAAATAAATATTCTCTAGATGCTTCCCTAATTTTTTGTACAATAACTTGTTTAGCTGTTCCTGCTGCAATTCTACCAAAATTACGCGGTACTAATTCTTTTTCTACAACATCTCCTACTTGATATTTTTTATCTATTTCTTGTGCTTGTGCTAAGGAAATTTGTATTTTAGAATTTTCTACTTCTTCTACTACTTCTTTTTGCATATATACATGGATTTCTCCTGTTTGTTTATCCATTGTAATTTTTACATTTTCATCATCACAATCAAAATTTTTCTTATAGGCTGTTACTAAGGCTGTCTCTATTGATTCTAATAAGTATTCTTTTTGTATACCACTTTCTTTTTCTAAATCTTCCATCGCCTTAATTAGTTCTGTGCTATTAATTGCTAGTTCGTTTACTTTGTTTTCTTTTTTCTTCATTTTTTTGATTTCCTCCTTTTAATCCCAATCATAATGTAATTTTACCAAGGATATATTTTTTCTATCTAGTTCTATTATTTTTCCTTCTTGCTCTTCAACTTCTATTTTTTCTTTGTCAAAGCTTTTTAACAATCCCTGATATTCCTTTTTGCCTTCTATTGGTTTAAATAACTTTATATCTATTTTATTGCCTATATTCTCCTGAAAATGATTTTCTTTTCTTAATGTTCTTTCAATACCAGGAGAAGAAATCTCCAAAAAGTACATTTCTTTAATATAATTTGCTTTATCTAATTCATTTGAAATAGCATCATTTACTTTTTCACAATCGTCTAAATCAATTCCTTGTGGTTTATCAATATACACACGTAAAAAGTAATCTTTCCCCTCTTTTACATATTGCACATCATATAATTTATATCCTAAATCTTCTATTTTTAGTTGAATTAAATCTTGCACTTTCTCTTCTATACTTGCCACTATATCCTCCTCATTTTAGTATATTTACGATGAAAGAGTGGGATTTGCTCCCACTCTCTAGTCCGTTTTGTTATGCTATTCTTATTATACACTATTTTTTAAGAATTGCAAGCATTTTTGGAATTTTTTTGCATTTTTGCTTGTTTTTATAATTTTCGACACTATTTTTAAAAAATGTTCCACTTATCCCTGATGTTTCTGGGACACATTATTTTAATTGCCATTTTAATATAGGATAACCATTATTTATGTTAGTTGCGTCTGTTGTATAGTAAGTTTGCCCTAATATTTGTGCAAATGTACTGGTCTTCATAGTACTCTCTGTTTGGGCTGTTGTTCCGCTCAAACTAACAGTAGAGTTAAGTGTATTTAAATAATGTGAATTAATAATCGTATTTTTTCCTGCAACTGAACTTGCCACAATAGCTCCATCTTTTTTGTTACCTACTACTATACTACTTTCCATATTTCCAATACTATAACAATTAATTTCTTGTGATACATATGCTGTATTTCCAGAAACTGCCGAAATTCCTCCTATTAATTCTGTATTATATCCTTTGGCTATTAAATTACCTGTATTATAACAATTAGCAATTATGTTCATATTTCCATTGCAAATTCCAGATACATAAGTTCCCATTAATCCGTTCATACCTTCTTTGTTTTCTGTAAGTGATTCTCCTTCTATATTGGCTTTATTGGCAGAATTTTGTATATACCCAAAATTACTACCACTACATATTCCAGACGCATGTGTTCTTACAATTCTTGTATTAATAGGAATATTTTCCAAAACTGGCATATATCCTTTAATATTTCCCGATATTTCTACATTAGATATTGTACCAGAATTATAGTAACATATAGCACTTGTATGGCTCTCACAAACATACTTTCCTAATTCTTCATTATAGATTAACTGACTATAATTATTTTCTATATAACAATTTTCTAACTTTAAATTTTTTACTTCTGCTGTTTCTGCTAAATTCGAAAAAAGTGATAAATTAGCATATTGATCTGACTTCATATATAAATTTTTAATACTATGATAATTTCCATCGAAAGTTCCTGCAAATGTTGTCATAGGTATCCATTGGTCACTTTCTGAACCATTTAAATCAATATCATTCATT
>CALXAQ010000111.1 GCA_944386335.1 uncultured Clostridia bacterium
AGCAATATAGAGAGATTTTAATAGAAGCAATGGGAGTAGATGCAAGGAGATTTACAAAAGAAGAAGTTATCAATACTTTCATTGAAAAAATTAAAGATTTATCAGAAAAAGTAGGTATTACGCAAACAGTTAGTGAAGTAGGAGCAAGAGAAGAAGATATTCCAATGCTTGCAGAAAAAGCTATGGCAGACCCATGTAAACCAGGAAATCCTAGAGAAGTAAGCAAAGAAGATTTTGAAGAATTATTTAGACTTGCTTGGTAAAAGAAAATAGAAAAGGATGAAGGAGGTTGCATTTGTAGCAACCTCCTTAAAAATGGCGATATTTAGTTTTTTACGGCTGATAGGAAAAATCAATGCCAGAATCGGCAATGTTTTTCAAAGATGTCTCTAAGTCTGAAGACTGAGGAAGATGATTTTCCCTTTCAATGCGATGAAGCAGTTCTTCCAAATCCCCACCATGTTGCACATAAGTCCTTTCAGCTTCCATAAAAAATACCTCCTTATACTTTCTCTCCTGTTCTTAACAGGGAATATATTTATTATATTATTCAAATGGTAAAAAAACAAGTAATAATTTATAAAAAATCTGCAAATCCATTGCAAAGGAAGAAAAAAAGTATTATAATAGGTATTACCAAAATGATAAGGAGGACACAAGGTTATGCAAGAAGAAATTAACATTCGTACAAGAAGATTGTCTTTTCGGGATTGCAAAACAGGTGATTTGGAGGACTACTGCTTTTTGAAATGCAAAAAAATTGTAAAAGGAGAAAGAGCACAAGAGATTGCAAAGCAGCAAGAGAAACTCGAAAGAGAACTTACAGAAACAAACGGCAATATATCTTTGATTTCTGTTCTGGATGAATGCCAACGTGTCATTGGATTGATCAAGATGCATTATTTAGATTCAGAGACATCTGTTTTTATAGATATCTCTGTTCCAGATGAGATTAAGATGTATTCCTACGGTTCGGAGGCTTTACACCAGTTTGTGAAAGCAATGAGGGAAAAATTCGAGAAAATTGAACTCAATCCTAGCAATTCCATTGTGGAAAGATATATCCAGGAAAGAGGAGTAACTCCTCCTGTGATATTACAGCAACAGTAAAATGTCCGAAAGAGGCACCGAAATTTGGGTGCCTCTTTTCCATAATAGGAAAGTTTTCCAAACTTTCCTATTATGGAAAAAGCTTCGCTAAATGTTCTACAGAAAAATTGCAAAGCAATTTTTCGCAGACGAACAAAGACGCGAACTTTACAATGTTATAAATAGCAACAAAGTTATTAATGTCCGCTTTTGTTCTGCAAAAAAAATGTAAAATTTTTATGAAAAATGTTGTGAAACAAAAAATGTATTGATATAATAAAACTAGAATAAAAAACAAAGGAGGAACTTATATGTTAAAATCAAATATGGGTTGGAGCACACAAGCAGATAGTTTTGAAGCAGGAAGAGCCTCAGCAAAAAAGGCTGTAGAAGATCTTATGCAAACAAAGGTTGCCTTTTTATATACTTCAGCAGATAATAATGTAGAAGAAGTATTAAAAGGTGCTAAAGCAGAATTGGGAACAGCACCAATTATTGGATGTACTTCTAGTGGAGGTATTATTGTACCAGACGGCTATATTACATCAGAGAATGGATTTGCAGGAATATTAGCCATAGGAGATCCAGACACAGCAGTAGGAGTGGCAGGTTCTAGTAAAGAAAAATCAGCAAGAGAAACAGGAAGAAAAGTAGCAAAAGAAGCAATGGAGAAAGTAGGAACAGACCATGTTCCAGCATATTTTTATATGGTAGCATCTCCAGGAGAAGAAGAAGATTACTTAAAAGGAATAGAAGATGTCATTGGTAGAGTTCCTTTCTTTGGAGGAAGTGCAGCAGATAATACTGTATCTGGAGAATGGAAAATCTTCACAAATGAAGGTGTTTTCTCAGATGGTGTTGCAGTAGCATTTTTCTATACCAACAAACCAATGGCAAATGTATATACAGGAGCATACCATGAAACAGTAAATTCTGGTATTATTACTAAGTTAGATGGAAAAAGAACATTGGTAGAAATTGATGGAGAGCCAGCTCTTAAAAAATATCAAAAATGGACAGGAAAAGCTCTAAAAGATCTAAAAGGTGGAAATTTACTTTCTGCAACCATTACAGCACCTTTAGGTGTAAAAGATAGACTAGGAGACTTAATTGCTATTCGCCATCCAATGTCTTCTAATGAAGATTATTCTATGAATATTGGAAATCATTTAGCAGTAAATACAGCAGTGATTCAAATGGAAGCAACTGTAGACGAATTAATTGATTCTACAGGAAAAACATTAAAAGAGGTAAGAAAAGAATTATCAGAAGAAGCAGGAGCATACTTATTAGTTCACTGTGGAGGAAGAAAATTAGCCATTGGAGACAGAATTGATGAAGTAGCAAAACAATTAAAGAAAGAAGCAAAAGGTGTACCATTTATGACAATCTTTACTTTTGGTGAATATGGTTCTAAAGAACATGGTGCAAATACTTGTGGAGGTTTAATGTTATCTTTCACAGGATTTGGAAAATGAAGAGAAGAGGAAGGAAAGCAACAAGGAAGAGCAAGTCTTGCTTTCCTTTCGCCTAACGGCACAGATAAACTAATTGTAAAGAAAAAAGGAGGAAATGGTATGAAAAATTTAATTGGCTATGAATGGAAAGATGCTAGTAATGGAGCTGTTATTGAAGTAGTAAATCCAGCAAAACAAGAATTAATAGATACTGTACCAAATGTAACTTTGGAAGATGTAGATACAGCCGTAAAAGTAGCTCAAATAGAGCAAAAAAAGTGGGAAAAAGTATCTATTTATGATAGAGCAGATATTTTATATAAATTTGTAGATTTAGTAGAAGAAAACAAAGAAAGATTGGCAAGACTATTATCTGATGAAACAGGAAAACCAATTAAAGAAGCAAGGGGAGAAATTGCTAATGTAAGAATTGGTGTAAGAGGTTTTGTAGAAAAAGCAAAACATTTATATGATAATAGTGTTCCTGTAGGACAGGAAGCAGGTCAAGAAAAAACAATGCAAATAACCAAAAGATATCCTTTAGGAGTTATTGCAGCAATTATTCCATTTAATTTCCCAAGTGACTTGTTCTGCCAAAAAGTACCACCTGCCTTAATGATGGGAAATAGTATTATTGTAAAACCATCTAATTACAATCCGCTTACTTTAATAGAATACGTAAAATTAATGATTGAAGCAGGTGTGCCAACAGGGGTTATTCAAGTGTTAACAGGAGATGGTCCTACTGTTGGACAAGCATTAGCAGGTCATCCAGGAGTGCATTTAGTATCTTTAACGGGAGGAACAGCAGCGGGGATTCAAACAATGGGAACGGCTTCTAAAAACTTAACTCATGTTATGCTAGAACTAGGTGGAAATGATGCTTTCATCTTCCTAGAAGATGGAGATATGGATTTAGCCGTAAAAGAAACCATTTGGGGTCGTTTATATAATGGCGGACAAGTATGCTGTGCAAGTAAAAGATTTTTAATTCATAACAGCAGAAAAGCAGAATTCATTAGTAGAATGAAAGAAGTAATAGAAAACTTAAAAGTAGGAGATCCAAGTAAGGAAGATACCGATATGGGGCCAATGGTAAATATCAATGCAGCAAAGCGTATAGAAGAACAAGTAAATCAAATGGTAGCAGAAGGAGCAAACATTGTTTGCGGAGGAAAAAGAGAAGATGCTTACTATTATCCAACCATTTTAGACAATGTTACAAAGGATATGGAAGTAGCAAAAGATATGGAAATATTTGGCCCAGTAATCTCTGTAATTGGATTTGATACCATAGACGAGGCAATAGAAATTGCAAATCAATCTTCTTATGGACTATGTGGTTGCGTATTTACTAGTAATTATCCACTTGGTATGCAAATTGCAGATAAATTAGAATGTGGAGGAGCAGTCATTAATGGAGCAAGCTTCTATCGTTCTTTTGAAATGCCTTTTGGTGGATGGAAGCATAGTGGAATTGGAAATGAAGGCGTAATGACAACTCTACAAGAAATGAGTAGATTAAAAACAATTGTTATGAAAAATATATTGGATTAGAATATATTTGTAAAAAGGCGTTAGAGAGACGGAGGAGAATAGCCGTCTTTCTAAACTTTTGCCTTCAAAAGTATTGACAAATACCAAAAAGATTAGTATAATTTTAAGGTACCAAAAAATAAAACTATGTAATAAAACATATATACATAAAGATAAGCGCAAGGGAGGGAAAATAAAATGGCACAACCAAAAAGAA
>CALXAQ010000112.1 GCA_944386335.1 uncultured Clostridia bacterium
GTAGTCGCAAACTAGCTCTTTTATTTTGTCAAATCTATCTACAATCGTTCCTTGTCCTTTTTCTATAAGTAAAATTCTTATCTTATTGATTAGTTCTGTTTGTTCTTCGTTTTCATAACGCAAGTCTCTATTTTCTTCATATACTACTTTGTTTTCTTCATTCAATTCTTTATTTTCTCTTGCTAATTGCACATTTCTTGCATTGACTGTGTCGTATTCTTGTCTACTTATAAACATCTCTCTCATCTCCCTTCTTTACATTTTTTGTTAATTTTTGTATAATTACCTCGAAAGTGAGGTGAATTACTATGCCAGACTTTAAAAAGTTTTTAGAAACTATTTCTAAAGAAGACTTGTCTTTTGCTGAAATTCCTGTTACAAAAGAAAATACAAATGACAGAGGCTATCCATACATATTACAAAGTTCATCTAAAATTACTTGTATGATTTTAGAAAAATATCACAATTGGCTAATTCAAAATTATGATATAACTCCTAAGAAATAGTTTTTTCATATTCAGTGGTTGTCCCATCGACTGCTGAATTTTTATTTTCAAAATCTTTCACCTTTAAACTATTTATTTCTTCCACCGTCATATCTTTTAAATCTTTTACCGTTGTTTCAAAATTTCGCAATCCATCTAAAGTAATAGCAATTTTATTACCATCTATATTGATTGCATCAGTTGTCGACTCAACTGGTGTATCTTTTTTTAATAATTCTTTTAATTCTTCTACTGTGATTTCTATTCTCATCTTTCTTCCACCTCCCTAACCTAAAACTATATTTGTAATAGCATTTGCTATGTAACAACCTATTATCGGTAACCATATGTATGCTGTTGCTAATAGTGTTTCTTTAGTTTTTTTCATTGGTTTGTTCCTCCTTATATTAAATTTGCATATTCTAAAAATTTACTTTTTATAATGTTATAATTCCATTTTCCTCCTGGATGTTCAGGTGGTACTGCACTCCCGAAATTAAACCTTCCTGCTCTTAATCCTGCCCTTATATACTCCGCATTTTTATGAATTATTCTTCCTGCTTCTTCTGGTGTTATAATGTCTACAGGTTCATATTTTTGCATACTATTTCCTCCTTTCTAATATTTCGTCGTGTCGCCATTTTACGTATTGCGTAATTCATAACCAAAAAAAATTTCCTTAGCTTCTTCTTTTGGTATTTTTAGTATTCTTGTTATATCTAAAATATCCGTTAAACTAAGCTCGACTTCTCCGCTAAATCTTCTGTATACATAAGCATCTGTTTTTCCCCATTCTTTGGCTAACTCTGGTTTACTAATTCCTTTAAATTTCATAAAACCTTCTAATCTTCCTAAAGTATATTTTATTGCTTCATCCAATTGTTTTTCCTCCTTTCTTTTACGTGTTGCGTAATTACGTTATACGTAATATATACTATTAATTATTTCTTGTCAATACCTTTTACGAAATTTTTTTGTTTTTTTCTAAAAATATATTGCGTATTGCGAAAAAATATTGTAAAATAACATATGTAAGGAGATAAAATTATGGACGAACTTTTTTCAAAAAGATTAAGTGAATTAATTAATAATAGTAATTACACTTTAGATAAGATAGAAGAATATGTAGGAAAAACTAATGCTACAATTTCTAGATATGCTTCTGGAGAAATTACAGGAGTAAAAAGAAGCACTATTGTAAAATTAGCCAATTTCTTTAAAGTTTCTCCAGCTTGGCTTGCAGGTTTTACAGACAAAAAATATGATGATTCTGATAATAAGCAAGTCTTTCCGCTTCTCGGGACGGTAAAAGCGGGTTATAACTATTTAGCAAGTGAGAATATAATAGGTTATGTTCATCTAGATAAAAATATTTCTAATCCGGAGGAATATTTTGCACTTAAAGTAGCTGGCGATAGTATGCAACCCGTTTTATATAATGATGATATTGTAATTGTTCATAGTCAAAATGATATTGAAAGTGGTCAAATAGGAATTGTCTTAATTGATGGTGATGAGGCAACCATTAAAAAAATAATAAAACATAATGATTGTATTGAGTTAATCGCATTTAACTCCTACTATCCACCAAGAAAATTAAATAAGGATTTTAAGATAATTGGGAAAGTGACAGAAGCAAGAATAAGTAAAATTTTTGAATAAAGGGGGGGCAAATAAAGATGAGTTTACATGATTACTGCAAATGTAAAAATCCTTCTGGTGTGCATACCGAAACAGACGATTGGTATCAATATGATGTCTGTAATGATTGTGGAAAAAAATTAGAAGATGGAATTAGGCAAATAGACGACAATGGAGATTACTGGTCAAAATAATAAAAGAGAAATATGTTCCTGTTTGGCGACACGACATATTTCTCTACATATAAAGTCCTTGAAACAAGGTTTCTTTATGTTATAAATTATAACATATAAAAAAACCTTTTTTCAAGCAATTAATAAAATTTTTTAGAAAGAAGGTATTTTTTTATGACTAAACTTAAAAAAAGAAAAAATGGAACAGGCTCGGTAGTATATTTAGGCAAAGGAAGATATAAACCCTACGCTGCAAGAATAGTAATTGGAAAGGATGAGAATGGAATATCTATATATCATGATATAAACACTTTTGAAACTGAGTTGGATGCTTTAGTTTTTTTGGAGACATATCACAAAAATCCATACTCTCTTTATATTAAAGAAGAAAAATATAATAGAATTTCTACATTTTCTAGTTTTCCTTATCCTTTAGTTCCTGTCTCAAATCCTAAGAGCAATGTTGTTGAAAAATTTAAAAAAGACAACTATACTTTCAAACAATTATATGAAAAATTTAAGGAAGATAAAATGCTTACTAAGGAAGAGGGAGAATTGGAAAGACTGTATCATATAAGACCCAAAAATAAATCTTTCGGCTATCATTATTGTAGAAGCATGATAACCGCTTTTCATAATTCTTCAATGCTTCATGATAAAGTGTATAAAGATTTAAGAGCATCAGATTTCAATAAGGCATTAAAGGAATGCAAAAGAGGAATATCTTCGCAAAGACAAATGGTTAATTTATTTACTAATCTTGATAAATTTGCATTAGAGGAAGATATAATAGAAAAAGGTTATTCTCAATTTATCACTACCATTTCATGTAATAGAAAAGAAATAAAAAAGGCAAAAGATAAAAAAGTTGAAAAGGAAAGATTATTTTCTTATGAACAAATAGAATATTTATGGAACTTTACCCCTAAAAGCGAAGGGTTGCAAAAAGAACATAAACAAAAATGGGAAGTATTTATTAGAGATTTCTGGTTGATGCTGTTATATTCTGGAATGAGGGCTGACGAATTGCTTTCCGTTTATACAGCAAATATATTTTTAGACGATAACTATATGATTGGTGGTTTAAAGACAGAGGCAGGTATAAATAGAGAAATTCCTATTCATCCAAAAGTCAAACATCTATATGAAAAATATTACAACCCTAAAAACAACTTCTTGTTTACGAGACCTAATGGAGTCAAAATTGATTATGGCTATTATTTATATCACTATAAAAATAATTTTAAAGATTTACATCCAGAAGTATCTGAACATACTGCTCACGATGCTAGACATACCTTAAGAAATGAACTTCGTAAAATGAATATTAAGGAGATAATTATAAATTCGATTATTGGGCATAGTAATGACGATGTTGGAGAGGATATTTATTCTCATGTTTCTATAGAGGAAAAAATAGAAGCTTTAAACACAATTACTTATAAAGAACAGAAAAAGTTATATATATTTGCATCAAATCAGTAAAAAAATACTCCTTAGATTTACTTGGTTAATAACAAATTAATAACAATTAGTAAATACCAAGCCTTAAAAAGCTTGGTATTTCTATGTTTTCTTTATAAAGACATAATAATTGGTAAAATCATCGGATTTCTTTTGGTTCTTTGGAATACATAATCTCTTAAATGGTCTTTTAATGTAGACTTAATTGTTGACCAGTCTGTTATTCCTTTTGACTCCAACTCTTGTACTTCTTCTCTTACTACTCTTTTTACTTCATCCATTAGATTTTCGGATTCTTTTACATAGACAAATCCTCTAGAAATAACATCTGGGCCTGATACAATCTCTCCATTATTATTATCCATTGTCATAACAATAACAATTAATCCATCTTGTGATAGATGTTGTCTATCACGAAGTACTACATTTCCGACATCTCCTACGCCTAGTCCATCTACTAATACTTTTCCTGATGGTACTGTCGTTGTTATTTTAGCTTCTTTTTCATTTAATTCTAGCACTCTACCATTAGTACTAATGAAAATATTTTCTGGCTCTATTCCCATCTTTTTAGCTGTTTCTGCATGTGCTATTAACTGTCTATACTCTCCATGTACTGGTATAAAGTATTTTGGTTTTGTTAAAGATAAAATTAATTTTTGTTCTTCTTGGCATGCATGTCCTGAAACATGAACATCTTCTAATGCACTATATACTACTTCTGCTCCTATTTTCATTAAATCATCTATTACTTTAGATACCAATTTTTCATTTCCTGGAATTGCCGTTGCAGAAATAATAATCAAGTCATTTGGTGTAATTTCAACTTTTTTATGTTCTCCTGCTGCCATTCTAGTTAAGGCTGACATAGTTTCACCTTGACTACCTGTTGTAATAATAACTAATTGTTCATCCGTATAATTCTTGATTAAATCAATATCAATAAATACATTATCTGGCACATCAATATAACCTAATTTTCTTGCAGTTTCTATCATATTAATCATACTTCTACCACAAACGGCTATTTTCCTACCATTTTCTACTGCTGCATCTACTATTTGTTGTACTCTATGCACATTAGATGCAAAAGTAGCTACTACAATTCTCTTTTTACAATTTACAAATAATTTATCGAATACCTCTCCTACCGTACTCTCTGACATAGTGTAACCTTTTCTTTCACTATTTGTACTATCTGATAATAAAGCAAGTACTCCCCTGCTTCCTATTTCCGCAATTCTTGTTAAATCTGTCATCTCGCTATTAATAGGAGTATAATCAATTTTAAAATCTCCTGTATGGAATACTGTTCCTACTGGTGTATAGATAGCAAGCATAACAGAATCCGGTATACTATGGCAACTCCTAATAAATTCTACATTTATTTTTCCAAAACGAATTGTTTGTCCTGGGTCTACCTCCACTAATTTTGTACTTCGAAGTAGTTTATGTTCTTCCAATTTATTTTGAATTAAACCACAAGTTAATTTGGTTGCATAAATCGGAATATTTATCTGTTTTAAAATATATGGAATAGAACCTATATGGTCCTCATGTCCGTGAGTAATCACCATTCCTTTAATTTTTTCCTTATTTCTCTCTAAATAGGTAATATCTGGTATTACTAAATCTACTCCTAGCATATCATCCGTTGGAAACTCTAGACCGCAATCTACAATCACAATTTCATCTTCATATTCAAATACAGTCATGTTCTTTCCAATTTCTTCAAGACCACCTAATGGAATAATTTTTAGGTTTGATTTTTTAAATTCAAAAGAATGTGTTTCTTTTTTATTACTAAAATTCTTTCTATTAATTTTCCCTTCTTGTTTTTCTCCTATTCCAATTTTAGTTTTTTTCTCTCTTGGTTTTCTTGGTACTTGTTTTGACTTTTCTTCTGTAACATACCTTCTTTTTGGTACTCTTCTTGTTTTTTTTACCTCACTATTTTCATTTTCTAAAACCTTTTTGCTTGTTTTTCCTCTTTCTGTCATTTTTTCTCCTCTCTTTCTTTAATACTTAAATTTATATCTTTTCTCATAGGAATACTTCTTGCTTTAGAAATATCTCTCCTCTTATCTAAAGCAACCATATTATAAGTTTATTTTGATTCTTTTTGTACACACCAAAACATTAGAGAAACATTTCTTTATGTTTTCTCTCATCTTTTCTTTTTTATTTTTCCGAATCCCACTACAATATTGTTTATCCACTCTGTGATAAATCTATAAATTTAAATCTCTTCTTTACCATTATTTTGGTAACAACTGTTTTAAATTATACACTATTTTTTCAATCTTGTCAATTTTACCAAAATATTCCTTTTTTATACTTTTTAAAGAGGCATAGCACTATATACTATACCTCTTAAAACTTTGTCTTTAAAAGAATAAAGTTGAAGTTTTTCTAACTCTTTTTCCTATAATATGTCCCATTTAATCTTAAGTTAAGTGTGACATTATAAAATTGCTCCAATCATTCCCGCATCATTTCCTAAACTTGCTAACACTACTTTTGGCATTTCAACTAGGTATTTTTGCTGTTCTATTTTTTCCAATAATTTTGTATACAAGATGTCCTTATAATATACAAAGCTTCCTCCTAATGCTACAGCTTGTGGCTCTACTATTTTTACTATATTAGCTAATCCTATATATAAATCTTGGATATAACTCTCTATATATTGCTCTAATTTCTCGTTTTTTCTATTTTCTTTTATTTTTTCTATTATTTCTTTAGCTTCTATATTTTCTGGTAAATTTAGTATTCGCTTTACTTGTTCTTTAAATACTTGCATAGAACAATACTTTTCAAAGCATCCTTTTCTTCCACACTTGCAAGGTATGCCATTTTCTTTTTGTATTACCATATGCCCGTATTCCGAGCCTGCATTTCTATATGGTTTTACTAGTTGTCCTTGTAAAAAAGTAGCTCCTCCAATTCCAGTACCTAAACAAATAAAAACTGCGTCTTCATAAAATTGCAAACTTCCATATTTTTTTTCTGCTAATCCTGCACATTTTGCATCATTACGAATACTAACCTCTACTTGATAAAAGTCTTGCACTATTTGTTCTAATGGTAGTTCTTTTAACCCCAAATTATAAATATTATTGGCTTTTCCTTCTTTTACTTCTCCGAGGACAGGCAATTCCTATTTTATTTAGTACACAAAGTGGGGCACCCACTTCTTTCAACACTTGTTGAATAAGAGATACCATAGTATCTCTTATTTGCTGTTCTATTTCTTGCCCCTTTTGTATTTTTAAATCTTGTTCTTTTTTAGTAGCAATTTTCCCATTTTCTGCTATGACACCTACTGCTATATGGCTACCGCCCAAATCTATTCCTATTTGCACTTTTCTTACTCTCTCCTTACTATTAAATACCTGCAGCAGAGAACATAAAGGTTCCCATATATACTTGCAACATTGGTACTAACACGATTAATACAAAGAAGATTAATACGATACCAACAATAGAATATACTACTTGTGGCATTACTTTCATAATATGTTCTAAGATATTATTCATATCTATTTCCATATATTCTACTAATTTTTGCATCATTTCTGTTAAATCTGTTTGCATACCAATTCTTAACATCTCTGTCTGCATAGCAGATGATAAGCCTGATTTTTCAAATGGTTCTATCCAAGAAGCACCAATTAATATATTATTAATAGAAGTTTCTACCATAGACAAGAACACATAATTACTAACTACGTTTTTACTAACTTCTAGTGAATCTTGTATTCTCATTCCATTTTCCAAATTCAAAAGCATTGCTTTAATGAATCTTGAGAAATCTAAGCTATAAATTAATTTTCCAAAAATCGGCATGGTATATTTGAAATAATGGAAATTATATTTTCCTTTTGGCGTATTAATATAAAATATAATTGCTGCCACTACAGCTACTATTATAAAAGTTGGTATATACCAAACTTCTAGTAGTCCTGTAACAAAAGCAGAAAAACCTAATGTAATTGGTGAAAGAGTGTCTGTACTTCCTACTGTATCGTACACATTTTGTACTGCTGGCACTGCTACTAATGTTCCTACTATTAACATTATAAAAAGTGCTACAAATTGTATGATATTTGGTATCAATATACTTTTTATTTTTCTTGTAATAGCAGAGTTATCATCTAAGTATTTTACTGCTTGTTGCAAAGAATTTGTAAGAGAGCCTGATAATTCTCCTACTTTTATCATATTAATATATATGTAAGGAAAGATATTAGAATAATATTCCATTGTTGTATACATATATTCTCCTGCTTCTACACCAGCTAAAATATCTTCTAACACTCCTCTAAAAGAAAGGTTTTCTGTACTTTCTATAATAGTATTTAATGCATGAATATTATTAAAATTCGCTTTCTTCAAAAGATAAAAGTTTTGTGTAAAAATTACGATATCCCTTGTAGTTATTTTTTCTGTTGCTGAAAGCTTCATATTTAATTTTTCTTTTAAGGTTGCTTTCGTTCTATTGTCTGTATTTAAGATATTGGTAGAGTTAGCTGTTTTCATAATGTCATCTATACTGGTAATATTTCTTTTTGTCTTTTTTACACTTTTTTTACTAGCATAACCCACTTGTACAATGTTAATAGGTGTTAATTCATTGTGTTTTAATCGCTTAATTAAAACTTGCTTACTAGAATCTTCTACCCTATTTTTAACAATAACACCAGTTTTGGTTACTGCTCTATAAATATATTCTGGCATTTTTAGCTTTCCTCCATCTTCTTTTTATTTTAATTTCCCCTTTTAATTTTTAATTGCATAATGGTTCTATTTAAAGTTTCAATATTCTTTTCTTCTATTTGTGCTTTTGCTTGTTCTAATGTAATTTTGTCATCTACAAATAATTCCGCAATAGAATTAATCAGTCCTATACTTCCTTTTTCTAGGTTACTTTGAATAGCATCCTCTATTTCAGATACACTAATTTTTTCTTTTCGAATAATACCAGCTATAATATTATCTACAACCATAACTTCTGGTACAAGAACTAATTTCCCATTTTTTCCTTTTAATAATCTTTGCGAAACTACTAATTTTAATAAAGAAGCAATTAAAAATTTTACACTTTGTTGATCACTAATATCATAAAAGTTAATCATTCTATCGATAGTTTCTGCACAAGACTTTGTATGTAAAGTTCCAATTACTAAATGTCCTGACTCCGCTGTTTCTATGGCTGCATCCATTGTCTCTCTATCACGAATCTCTCCTACTACTACAATATCGCAATCCTCTCTTAGAGAGTTCTTAACACCATCGCTAAAGGAAAGAGAATCTCTTCCACGTCCTACTTCTTTTTGTACAATAATGGATTTTTTAGATGTATGCTTAAATTCTACTGGGTTTTCTAATGTTAGAATTTTTCTATTTTGATGCTCATTAATATCATTTACCAATGCATTTAAGGTGGTTGTTTTACCAGAGTTTGTTTTTCCTGTTACTAACATAAGCCCTTGTGGTTGATAGGTCATTCTTCTTACAATATCTGGTACTCCTAAATCTTCATATTTAGGAAGTGTATTTTTAATAAGTCTTAATGTAAATACTGGTACTTCATCTGCATAAGAAATATTTACCCTCAAACGAATGTCTTCAAATTCAAAAGAAGCATCTAATTTTCTCGTTTCTCTAAAAACAGAATCTTTATCCAAATTTCCTCTTACAAAGTAGTCATAGGCTTCGTACATATCACTTTCTACTAAAACGTCCATTTCATCAATAGGAACTAAATCTCTAATAATTCTAAGCATTGGCTTTAATCCACATATTAAATGTACATCAGATGCATCTCTTTTTTTCGCTATTTCTAATATTTTATTTACATCTATCATTTGTTTTCTCCTTCCTCCTAAAAAATACGTAGTTTTTTATTTAATTCATCTAATGTTGTATATCCTGTTAAAATTTTATGAAGTCCATCAATAATTAAAGGTCTATATCTTCCCTTTAATGCTTGCCTTCTAATTTCAATACTAGATGCACCTTTCATAATTAAATCTTTAATCTCATCACCAATAGATAATACTTCATAAATAGCTATTCTTCCATAATATCCTGTATGATTACATTTATCACAGCCTACTACATCATATGTGGTTCTTCCACTAAAGTCGATAGCCACTTCATACTCACTTGCTATTTTTTCCATAATTTCTTTTTCTTCTTTTGTAAAGTTTCTTTGTCTTGAGCAATGTGGACAAACTCTTCTTACTAATCTTTGAGAAACAGAAGTAGCAAGTGTACTAGAAATATCATAATCTGAAATTCCCATTTTTCTAAGTCTTGTAATAACCTCTATACTATCTATTGTATGAATGGTAGATAATACATAGTGTCCTGTTTGACCTGCCTGCATAGCAATTTCCGCTGTTTCTGTATCACGAATCTCTCCTACTAAAATAATATCTGGGTCCTGTCTTAAAACAGTTCTTAGTGAATCTGAAAAAGAAGTTTTAGCATCAATTTCAATTTGATTTAATCCTGGAATACGAATTTCCACAGGATCTTCTATAGTAGTAATATTGATGTCTGGGCTATTTAAATAATCTATAATACTATATAAAGTTGTGGTTTTTCCTTCTCCTGTTGGAGCTGCTACTACTGTAATGCTATTTGTTTTATCAAAGCAAGAACGAAGTAGCTGCTCATCTTTTGGAAAACCTAAATCAAATATTTTCTGAATACCTGCATTCTTTTTTAATAATCTTAAAACAAACTTTTCTCCATATACATTTTTTTGAGAAGACACACGAATATTATAGTCTGGATAAATTAAAATTCTTCCATCTTGTGCCTCTTGTTTTTCTTGATGCATATTAGAAATGGCTTTTAATCTGCCTATAATTTGTTGTTGTTTATCTTTTTCTATATTAACAGCTGTTATTAATTCTCCATCAATTCTATATCTTACACGAACTTCGTCTTCCATAGGTTCTATATGAATGTCACTTGCTCTTTTCTCCATAGCAGTTTTAATAATACTATCCACTAACCCTGTAATATCTCTATTTGTATTAATATTCTCAGATGCCACTCCCTCTAGAGAATCCAATATCTTTTCTATATTGGTTTCAAAAGTAATATATTTATCCATTACTAAACCTTTATTTAGTAATAAAAGTCTTACTGTTTCTGTTGCTCTTTTATTAGAGGTATCTGCAAAACATACCTTTATTCTTCCTGCTGATATTTCAAAGGGAATAGCCAAATTTTTTCTTGCTATATCTAGGGAAATATAGTCTGTAATATTTATTTTAATATCTTTTTCTTCTAACAAAATTGCTTTTTCGTCTAAAATTTCTCCTATTGCTCTAATCAATTGTTGAGAATCACATAAATGTAATATGTTAATAATATCTCCTAATTTTTTACTTGGATATTCTCTTTGATATTCTAATGCTTTATTAATATCTTCTTCTGTAATTAATTTTCTCTTTGCCAATTCTATACCAATTGGTTGTGTTTGTTTGGATGCCATATGTTATGCTCCTTTCTTTTGTACTCTGTTTTCATTATACTACATCGCTCTTATTTTAGGTAGTACTTTTATAAAATTACTTAAAATTACCAATATTTCAATACATAATCTACACTTGTTTTGTAATTATTTCCACCTTCTAGTACAATATCAACTGTGACAATCGTTTTTAATATGCCACTTGCCATATCTAATTCTGTTCTCTTTTTAAATTTACAGTATAAAATGTGGCTACAAATTTTTACTTTATTGCGATAAATACCATTGTCAGGGCTATCTACATAAGTATATGTTACCCCATTATCAAAAACAAGTTCTGTTTCATTAAAAGAAAGAAAATCTTTACTATCTTTCACATCTTCAATAAAAAACATATTAAACTTATTAAATTCTGAAATGTATCTTCCTGTATCGGTAATATAATAAAAATTAAAGAAAAAATTTTCGCTAACAAATGCTAATATACTCATAACAACTGTAATGGCTATTACATA
>CALXAQ010000113.1 GCA_944386335.1 uncultured Clostridia bacterium
GATTAAAAAAAAACCGATTTTTTCGGTCAGTATTTTTTAATCTATTTTTGCTTTTATATGGAGGAGGATAGAAAGATGGGAACAAAGTATGTATTTGTTACAGGAGGAGTCGTTTCAGGATTGGGAAAAGGTATTACAGCAGCATCTTTGGGTAGACTTTTGAAGAATAGAGGTTATAAAGTGGTCAATCAAAAATTTGATCCCTATATTAATATAGATCCAGGAACCATGAGTCCTTTTGAACATGGAGAAGTATTTGTAACAACAGATGGGTCGGAAACAGATTTGGATTTAGGACATTATGAAAGATTTACAGACGAAAATTTAACTAAAAATTCTAGTGTTACTATGGGAAAAATATATAGTGAAGTTATCGAGAAGGAAAGAAAAGGAGATTATTTAGGAAAAACAGTACAAGTTATACCTCATATTACCAATGCTATTAAACAAAAAATTTATGCTTTCGAAAATACAAATATCGATATTGTGATTACAGAATTAGGAGGAACAGTAGGAGATATAGAGGGACTATCTTTAATAGAAGCTATTAGACAGGTAGGTTTAGAAAAGAAAGAAGATGATGTATCTTATATTCATGTAACTTTACTACCATATATTTCAGGATCTAATGAATTAAAGTCAAAACCAACACAACATTCTGTCAAAGAATTGCAATCTTTTGGAATTAAACCAGATATTTTAGTTTGTCGAACAGAGGCCTATATTCCTAACCATTTAAGAGAAAAAATAGCCTTGTTTTGTAATGTAAAAAAAGAAAGTGTAATTGCTAATCGAACAGCTAGTTGTCTTTATGAAGTTCCTTTATTATTAGAAAAAGAAGGATTAGGCAATCAAGTGTGCGAAAAATTGCATTTAGAGAAAAACAAGCCAGATAATCAGGAATGGGAAAATATGGTTGCGAAAATAAAGAAAGAGAAAAAAGAAGAAGTAACAATTGCTATTGTTGGAAAATATGTTTCCTTGGAAGATTCTTATTTATCGGTAATAGAAAGTATCAAACATGCAGGATATGAAAACAATGTAAAAACGAATATCAAAATGATAGATGCAGAAACTTTGAGCAACGAAAATATAAGAGAAAAATTGAAAGATTGTAGGGGAATTATTGTTCCAGGAGGCTTTGGCAAAAGAGGAATTGAAGGAAAAATTTTAGCGATACAATTTGCAAGAGAAAATCGTATTCCGTTTTTAGGTATTTGTTTGGGAATGCAATTAGCAGTGGTAGAATTTGCTAGAAATGTGTTGCATTTAGAAGATGCAAATTCAGAAGAATTTGAGAAGGTGTGTAAAAATCCAGTCATTCATATTATGGAATATCAAAAAAATATTACTAAAAAAGGTGGAACTATGCGACTTCGGAAGTTATCCTTGCAACATAAAAAAGGGAAGCTTAGCAGAAAAAGTATATGGAAAAGAAAAAATAGAAGAAAGGCATAGACATAGATTTGAGTATAATAATGACTATAGAAAAATAATGGAAAGTAAGGGACTTAAAATTGGAGGAACATCTCCAGATGGAAGTTTAGTAGAAATGGTAGAATTAGAAAATCACCCTTATTTTATTGGAGTTCAGTTTCATCCAGAATTTACATCTAGACCTAATAGACCAACTCCACTTTTTATGCATTTGATAAAAGAGGCAAAAATAATCGAATAACATTAGTTTTAAGATAGAAATAAAGAGGAATATGAAAATGGAGAAACATACTATTTGGAATATGTAACAAGTCCTGACTTTATAATAAAGATAAAAAGAAAAATAGGAAATTTGTATAAAAGCTACCTCTTTTGGAGAAAATAATGCCAAAAGAGGTGTTTTTTATGAAAAGAAAACTATTACAGAAAAATAAAATAAGACCAGTTATTGCGATTGGAATTTTATTTTGCATTTTTATTTTATATTATATATTCTTTTATAATGTGCAAGTGGAGGCTTTATCTAAATATGGTTCTCGAGGAGATGAAGTGATTCAGATCCAAACTAAATTGAAAAGATGGGGGTATTATAAAGGAAATATAGATGGAATTTATGGAAGTCAAACATTAGAAGCAGTAAAATATTTTCAAAGAAAAAATGGATTAACAGTAGATGGAATTGCAGGAAAGAGAACATTAGAGGCAATGGGAATTTTTAATAGTTCTACGAGTTCATCTGGAAGTTCTTCTAGTTGGAATAGCGATTTGAATCTTTTGGCAAGATTAGTATATGGAGAAGCTAGAGGAGAACCTTATACAGGTCAAGTAGCTGTTGCTGCAGTAGTATTAAATCGTGTAAAAAGTTCTAGTTTCCCCAACACCATTTCAGGAGTTATTTACCAGTCAGGAGCATTTGATGTAGTAAGAGATGGGCAAATCAATTTAACGCCAAATAGTACAGCAAAAAAGGCAGCACAGGACGCTTTAAATGGATGGGATCCTTCTTATGGAGCTATTTATTATTTTAATCCAGCGACGGCGACAAATAAGTGGATATGGTCTAGACCAACCACAGTTACAATAGGAAATCATAGATTTTGCAAATAAAAGACCATTTTGGTCTTTTTTCTTGACAAAGAGCATACATATTGATAAGATAAAAGCGTAAAATAAACGAGGAGGCTAAGATGCACATTTATCCAAAGGCATATTTTGAAAAAGTACAAGATATTTCTATACAATTCTTAAAGCAAAATTCTATAAAAGCATTAATATTAGATGTAGACAATACATTAATTGATTATGAAAGAAACATGCCAGAAGGAATTTATAAATGGTGTCAGAATTTAAAAAAAGAAGGAATTGCCTTTTATATTTTATCAAATAGTAATCAAAAAGAAAAAGTGGAAAAAGTAGCACAAATATTAAATGTGCCATATTCCTATTTTGCTACTAAGCCTTTAAAACGTGGATTTAAAAAGGCAATACAAGAAATAGGGGAAAAAAAACAACATGTTGCCGTAGTAGGAGATCAAATCTTTACAGATGTAATAGGAGCAAATCGTAGTGAATTGTTTTCCATTTTAGTAAAACCAATTGCTCAAAAAGATATATGGGCTACTAAAATAAAAAGACCTTTAGAAAATTTAGTAATAAAAAAATATGAAAGACAGAGAAAAAATAATACATAACAAACGAAAGAGGGAAAAACATGTATATAAATGATGTGCATATTTTATATTATGTATTAGTAGGAATGATTGGACTACTAATGGGAAGTTTTGTAGATTGGTGTAATATACGTCTGCCAGAGTATAAAAAAATATTTTGTAGAGAATTTTTTACAGAATATTTAAAACATTTTAAACCTAAGTACATATTATCTTTTGCAACAGCTATCATTTATATTGCTATTTTATATACGATAGGTTGGCAAGATAGTAGAGTTTATCAAATAGAAGTACTTAAATATATGTTCTTAACACCAATGCTATTATCTGCTTTTGTAATAGATTGGAAATATCAAATTATACCAAATAGGTTAAATCTAACTATCTTTGAGGTAGGACTTGTTTTTACTTTTATGCAAGGAATTTATAATATTAATTTAGCTATTAATTTATTATTGGGAGCAGTAGTAGGGGCAGGAATTTTTCTTATAATTACCTTACTAGGAGGTATGATTGCAGGAAAAGAAGCTATGGGATTTGGCGATGTAAAACTTATGGGAGCATTAGGTCTATTTTTTGGTTGGATTCCTATTATTGCTCTTTCCTTAATTGCTTTTTTACTTGGAGCAATTATTAGTATTTTGTTATTAGTCAGTAAAAAAAAGAAAACAGACGAATATATACCATTTGGCCCATTCATAGTAATGGCAACTTTCATTGTTATGCTAGTGCCATTTGATATTTTGCTATATTGGCTATTTAAAATATTTACTTTGGGGATGTATGCAGGCTAAAAAATAAAGAGAAAAGGTAGGGGACCTTTCATGAATACAAAAATAAGATGGTTAAGAGAAAAAATGAAAATGTTGGATTTACAAGGAATGATTATTTCCAACCCAGTAAATATATGTTATTTAACAGGAATCCGAGCGGAAGGTATATTACTCATAACAAGAAAAGAAAATATTTTCTTAACAGATGGAAGATATGTAGAAGAAGTAAATCAAATCTTAACGATTGATGATGGGATAATTGTCTATGAATTTAAGGACTTTTCGATAGATGAGTATGAAAATTTCTTTTTATTTTGTGAGAATGTAGGATTTGAAGAAAATTATGTAACATATGCTACTTACAAAGAATATATGCATAAATATAAGATTAATAATTTACAAGAAACAGAACAAATAATTGAAAAACAAAGAATGATAAAAGATGAAGAAGAAATAGAAAAAATAACAAAAGCCTGTGAAATTACAGACCAATGTTTTACTTATTTATTAGATTATATTAAAGTAGGACAAACAGAAAAACAAATTGCTTTAGAAATAGAGAAATATTTTAAAATGCATGGAGCAGATGGACCTTCCTTTGATACTATTGTAGCTTCAGGTAAAAATTCCTCTAAACCACATGCCGTACCAACAGATAAAAAATTAGAATTAGGAGATGTATTAACAATAGACTTTGGATGTCGATATGAAGGCTATTGTTCTGATATGACGCGAACTATTTTTGTGGGATATATTCCAGAGGAAACAAAATTTGTATATGATTTAGTATTAAAAAATGAAGAACAAACATTAGAAGAACTAAAAGAAGGAGTTAATGTTAAGCTATTATCTAGAATGGTAGAAAATGATTTTAAATTAAATGGATATGATTGTATACATAGTTTGGGACATGGTGTAGGTTTAGAAATACATGAGTATCCATATTTGAATACAAAAAACGATTTTTGCTTAAAAGATAATATGGTAGTAACAGATGAACCAGGCATTTATATACCAGGGAAATTTGGGGTAAGAATAGAAGATACCGTATTAATTACAAAATCTGGTTGTATAAATTTAACAAAATCGGATAAAAATTATATTATAGTAGATAAAGTAGAAGAATAGTTGAGGATACCATGAAAATGCACAGAAAGTATTGATTTTTCGCTATATATGTGATAAAATAATATACATTGGTAAAAATGTAATAATAAAAGAAAGGGGAATATATATGGCAGAAGTGTATATGGCAGGAGATTTTAGAAACGGTACAACATTTGAAATGGATGGAAATGTATTTAAAGTAGTGGAATTTCAACATGTAAAACCAGGGAAAGGTTCTGCATTTGTTAGAACAAAGCTAAAAAATGTAATTACAGGAGCAGTAATTGAAAAAACATTTAATCCATCAGAAAAGTATCCAGGTGCAGAAATAGATAAAAGGGAAATGCAATATCTATATGCAGATGGAGACTTGTACTATTTTATGGATAATGAAACTTATGAGCAAATGCCACTAAATAAGGAACAAATAGGAGATGCTTTAAAATACATAAAAGAAAACATGAACGTAAAAATTCTTTCTTATAAAGGAAATGTTTTCTCTGTAGAACCACCAATGTTTGTGGAATTAGAAGTTACATATACAGAACCAGGATTTAGTGGAAATACAACAACTACATCAGGAAAACCAGCCACTTTGGAAAATGGATTTGAGATTTCTGTACCATTATTCGTGAATATTGGAGATATCATTCGTATAGACACAAGAACTGGTGAATATATGGAAAGAGTATAGAAAGTAGAGGATAAATTACATGTCAATCTTTAAAGATAATTATAGTAAGATTTTAACAGAAATAGAACAAACTATTTCTAACGAAGAGGAAAGAAAAATAGTAAAACAAAAAGTAGAAGAATTAGCTAGCTTTTTTCTAGATGTAATGGATAAAATAGCTAATTCTACAGATACTAAACTTCAAGAAATGGAAAAAAAACAAAAAAGAATTGAAGAGAAAATGGATCATATGCAAAAAGTAGTAGAAAATTTAGAAAATGACATTTATCTTTCAGAAGAAGAACCATTTGATTTTGAAATAGTATGCCCTTATTGTAACCATGAATTTGTAGTAGAAATACAAGATGGAGTAGAACATATGAAAAAAGAAATTGAATGTCCAGAATGCCATAATATGATAGAATTGGACTGGAATGAAGAAGATGAAGAATGTATGGGAAATTGCCATGGATGTCATGGTTGCGATGAAGATATACATGAGATATCTATAGAAGATGAAGAAGATAATGAAGATGATATGTAATAGAAAAGGGAAGTTATAGTTTTATACTTAACTTCCTTCTATTTATATAAAAATAAAGTTAAAATGCAGATTGGAAACCTGTCTCAAAAAAAGAAAGAGGATCAATATATTCATCACCAATACGAACGCCTAAATGTAGATGTGTTCCTGTCATGGCTCCGTTTGTGGGTCTTCCCAGTTCATCATGATATTGATTACCAGGGACATTATCTACATACATAGGGCCTACTAAACCAATTAATTGACCTTGAGTAACAAGATCTCCTGTTTTTACTAGAAAATTAGGAGAAACATGACAATAAGTAATTTTAGTACTTTCATCTGGAGAAAGTGTAATAGTATATCCACCACCTCCTAGAAATCCAGTATAAGTAATAGTACCAGAAGTAATTGCAATTAAATTAGTGTTCTCAGGAGCACCAATATCAATACCTTTATGAAAAGAACTAGCACCTGCAGTAGGAGAAATTCTTCTTCCAAAATAGGAAGTAATAGTAGTATAACCAGGAATAGGCCAAATATAACCAGAGTTACTGGGAAGAAATGAGATTACATTAGAATTTATAAAAACAGGGAAGAAGAAGCAAGGAATAAAAAATATTAGAAAAATAATTATGATGAAGAAATAAGTAAAATTTTTAAGAAGGCTATTTTGCATAGAAAAACTCCTTTCTAGTATAGCCCCTTTTTCTGTAATAGAATTTTCAGAGAAATTTCCTATTACAGAAAAACACATTATTTACTTTTGCTAGAAACTTTTTTAAAAGCGAAAAATTTACTAATAAAAAAGTTCAAAATAATAACGATAACTGTCATAATACATTTGCTAATTAAATTAGGAATTGGTGCGTAAGCAAAAAGTAAAGCACAACCTACAGATTCTATTATCATAGTAACTGCACGTCCTAAGATAAATTTAAAAAATTCTATCCACTTTTCTTTCCAAGAAGATGCTTCTGAATGAAAGACTAACTTTCGATTTGTAAAATAGGCAAATAGAACAGCTGTAATAATAGCAATATTATTTGATAAATTTTCTTCTACATCTAAAAGAAAGTTTAGTATAAAAAATATACCAACATTTACTAAGGTAGTTAATATACCAAAAATGGCATAAAAAATAACTTCCTTTGTACAAACCTTTTGAATAAGTACTTTTAATTTTTCCATATTATTTCACCTTTAATTTCTAGTTTAAAAAAGAAAAAGTTTAGCTTATTTGGTAGCTAAACTCTCTTGTGGCAGGGGTAGAAGGATTCGAACCCTCACAGGCAGTTTTGGAGACTGATGTGCTACCATTAACACTATACCCCTATCTCATATAAAAGTCTTTTATAATCTTAGCATAAAATCAAAAAATGTGCAAGAGAAAAAGAAAATTTTATTGAAATAATTCCTAAAATATTATATAATAGAAAGGTAGAAAAATAAATATAGGGGGGTGTATTTGGTTTCGACAGTATTTTAGAACAATGTATAGCGAGTAGTGGATACCTTGCTTCACACTTAAAACAAGCAGGATTAAATATAAACGCAGATCAAAGAGAATATGCATTAGCTGCCTAAGAGCAGCTTCGTCTTACTAAAAGTGCCCACGTTTTTAGATAAGGCGTCGAACTAGTGGGAAACGAAACTATTCTTTCCATGAGGATAGAGGGTATTTATATGGATACTTTTTCTTATCGTTTGTTTGTTAATGGTAAGAAAGAGGAATAATAATAACAAACTACACTCGTAGAAGTACATTCGGAAAAAGTATTGGACAGGAGTTCAAATCTCCTCACCTCCACCATTTAAGACGCAAAATTAACCTTTTTGTGTCTTTTTACATTTTAGATGACATAAAGAACACCTAAATCATAGATATTATCTATATTTAGGTGTTTGTCTTTAAACAATTCTATTCTTTTTCGATTTCTTCTATAATTTCTCTACCTGTCATTTCACAAGGAATATTTATTCTTTTAATAAAATTCTTATCAAAGTTATTAAAGTTATTTATTCCAATATCATAAAATTGCATAGCTATACCATTATTATGCAAGGCTCTTACGGTTTCGTTTGTATAAGCACCATAAGGATAAGCAAATACTTTTAAATCTTTTTTTCCTAAATTGTTTTCTATAATTTTATAAGATTCAAGAACATCATCACGAATTTCTCTTACAGGGACTTTATTATAAAATATATGTCTTGTACCATGGCTATATATTTCCACAAGTCCACTATTTTGCATTTCTAAACAGTTATCCCAACTTAAATATTTTATATTATTAATTTCTTTACCAATATTATTGGTAACTATAAAAATGGATGCTTTAACTTTGTATTTTCTTAAAATGGGGTAGACATATTCATAATTGCTGTAATATCCATCGTCAAAAGTTATTAAAATAGGTTTTGTTGGTAGTTCTATTTTACCATTATAAGCATCATAAAGTTCTTTAATAGATATAGGAGTATATCCATTTTCAATAATTACTTTTATATTTTCTTCAAAACTTTCTGGTGTATTTATATAGTTATAGTTGTCAGGATCAGTTTCAGGAATAACAGTTACAAAATTATGATAAAGTAATATAGGAACTTTAATATCATCTTTTTCATTATGAAAATATTTACTTATAATTAATAAAATACTTATTATTACCATAATGAATACTAATAGGAGTAATAAATTTTTTTTATTCATCATTGTTTCACCTCTATATATTATATGCAATATTAAAAATATCGACATATTTCTACAATTATCACCTTTATATATCACTGTTCATACGATATATAAGGGGGGTGAAAAAATGTTTTTAATTTCGATTGCAGTTGCACTATTATATTTCATTTTTTCAATATTTATAGGAATTAATTGGGTGAATGATATAGCCTGTTATTTTGGATATTTTCTGGCAATATATGTTGTAACTTTTATAGCTTTAATACCTGGTTTCAATTATATATTTACTTTTGTTAGTTTGCTTTGCAATAAAAACAAGAAAAAAAAGTGTTGTGCTTCAAAAAATGAGGCTGTCACTATATTAATACCAGTATATAATTCTAAAAAATGTATAAAAGAAACAATAAAATCTATTCAAAATCAAAAATACAATGGAAATATCTATATTAATGTTATAGATGATGGTTCAACAGATGGTTCTTTAGAATTATTAAGAGAAATAAGTTCAGCAGAAAATATCAATCTTATTGAATCATCTCATATCGGCAAAGCATCAGCTTTAAATAAAGGCTTACAATGTGCATCTACAGATTATATTATTACAGTAGATAGCGATACTATCCTTCATCCATTAGCTGTGCAAAATATAATGAATAAATTAGTTGATTCTGATGAGAAAACAGTTGCAACAGCTGGATGCTTATTTGTAAAGAATGCTAAAAAAAGTTTTGTAACCAAGTTACAAGAGTGGGATTATACATTGGGAATTTTTGGAGTAAAAATGCTACAAGGAAATTATAATTCTACATTAGTGGTGCAAGGGGCATTTAGTGCATATAAAACAGAATATTTAAAAGAAATTGGTGGATGGCAAAACTATGTGGGAGAAGATATTGTTCTAACTTGGGAATTATTAAACAAAGGATACAAGACCAATTTTGCTCAAAATGCTATTGCATTTACAGAAGTTCCAGAAAAATGGAGTAAGTTAGGTAAACAAAGAAAAAGATGGGCTAGAGGTATGATAGAGGCGTTTAAAAGAGTAAAAGTATTAATATCAAGAAAACTTAATGTAAAATCCAAAATATTAATGTGCTTAAATATATTTTTCCCTTTTATAGATTTAGCACTTCTAATATTTGTTCCATTAGGACTTATTTTATTACTGTTAGGGAATCCATTATTAATTGGATGGATTTCGTTACTTGTAATTCCTTTTGGATTATTGCTTTGCTTATTGATTGAATCTAAAAGGAAAAATATGTTAAAAGAAATAGATTGTAGATTAGAAAAAAGAAGTAAGTTTGCATTTATAATTTATGTGTTATTATATGCCTTTATTTTAGCACCTTTCTGTCTGATAGGTTATATCTCAGAATTAGTCAATTTTAAAAAAGAATGGTAAAGCATTTATGAAAAATTATATATACAAATTTTAAATTTAAAATTACTTTATACGAAAGTATAGAGTAATTTTTAGCATTTTTTTAATAAATTTTTTGCAGAGTACAATCTAGCAAAACGAAAAAAAGAAAAATTTATTGGTAAATCTTTTGACTTTTACCAAAAATTATAGTATAATATAAATGGTGGTTAAAAAAGAAAAAGAAAATTTTTTCTTTTTGCTTAAAATGTAAAAAAGCTAGAAGGGAGTGTCAAAATAAATGTTTAATGTAGGTGATAAAATTGTATATCCAATGCATGGAGCAGGAACAATAGATGCCATAGAAGAGAAGGATATTTTAGGAGAGAAGCAAGCATATTATATTATAAAAATGCCAGGAGAAGTAAAGGTTATGGTACCAACTGCAAGGGCAGAAGAAATTGGAGTAAGAAATGTAATTGATAAGGAAAATGCAGGAAAAGTATTAGCAATTTTAGAAGAAAATGAAACAGAAATGTCTAATAATTGGAATAAAAGATATAGAGATAATATGGAAAAGATGAAAAGCGGAGATATCTATGAAGTGGCAGATGTAGTAAGAAATCTAGCTTTTAAACAAAAAGAAAAAGGATTATCTACAGGTGAAAAAAAGATGCTTAACAATGCAAAACAAATTTTAGTAAGTGAACTTGTACTTGCAGAACATGCATCACAAGAAGATGTAGAGAAAATGGTAGAAAATAAAATAGAGATGTCTTTTGAAGAATATAAAGTACATGATACTACTATAAATACAAATCCTAGTGAAATAGGAAAAGAAGTAGTAAAAAAATTTATACCTTTTGATGGAACAGGAACACAAGTATAATATTTATATAAATGAATAAGAACATAAGAAAATGACGACATTTATCGTCATTTTTTCATGTGATAGGAAATTTCTCCGAAATTCCTATTATATAAAAACACATTCCACAGAAAAATTGCAAAGCAATTTTTCTGTGGACAAACAAAGACGCGGGCATTACAGCGTTATAAATAGCAAAAAAGTTATTCATGTTTGCTTTTGTTCTGTCTGTAGAATTTGACAAAAAGGGTAAGAAAAAAATAGAATTTTACATAATACAAAAGAAGGATTTAGATTTATTATGTCGAATAATATAATTATGATGAAGAAAGGTAAGCCAGAATGGTACGATATAGTGAAGAAATAGTAGAAGAAATAAGAAGTAAAAATGATATTGTAGATGTAATATCACAATATGTAGTTTTGAGGAGAAGTGGTAGAAACTTTTTTGGACTATGTCCATTTCATAAAGAAAAATCACCTTCTTTTTCTGTCTCACCAGATAAGCAAATTTTTCATTGTTTTGGCTGTGGTGTAGGAGGTAATGTACTACATTTTATTAGTAAAATTGAAAATGTTAGTTTTAGAGAAGCGATAGAATTACTTGCAGAAAAAGTAGGAGTGGAATTACCTACTTTAGAAAATGATGCAGATAATAAAATACTTGCTTTAAAAAAGAAAGTTTATGAAATCAACCAAATAGCGGCAGAATTTTATCATCAAAATTTATATAATACAGCAAAGGCAAAACTAGCACAGGAATATGTAAAAAAAAGAAAATTAGATAATAAAACATTAAAAAATTTTTTAATAGGATATGCTGGAAATTATAATGAGTTGTATCAATTATTAAAACAAAAAGGATATTCCGAAGAAGAAATATTAGCGTCTAGTCTAGTAAGTAAAATGTCAGATGGAAAAATGGTAGATCGTTTTCGAAAAAGATTAATGTTCCCAATTCAAGATGTTAGAAATCGAGTAATAGCATTTGGTGGACGAGTATTAGATGATAGCAAGCCTAAATATATTAATTCACCAGAGAACATTGTATATAGTAAAGGAAGACATTTATTTGGATTAAATGTGGCTAAAAAAATAGAAACAAAAATGCAGAAAATTATTATAGTAGAAGGATACATGGATGCGATTTCTCTTCATCAAAGAGGAATACACAATGCAGTAGCATCTTTAGGAACTGCTTTAACAGAAGCACAGGGGCATTTACTTCGCAACAATAGTGAACAAGTCATTATTGGTTATGATGCAGATGGTGCTGGACAAGCTGCCACAATGAGAGGATTAGAAATTTTGCAAAATATGGGATGCGATATTCGTATTTTGCAAATAGAAGGAGCAAAAGATCCAGATGAATTTGTAGTAAAATATGGACCAGAAAGATTTGTCAAACAAGTAGATAAATCCATTTCTTTAGTAGAATATAAAGTAAAGGTATTACGTAGTAGTTTAGATATAGAACAGACAAACGATAAAATAAAATTTTTAAAAGAAATTGCAAAGGTCCTTGCTCGTATAGATAATGAAATCGAAAGACAAGTTTATGCAGATAATATAGCAAAAGAATATCAAGTTTCTAAAGAAGCTATTTATGCCGAAATAGAAAAGCTAAAAAAATCAGCAGGTTCAGGAAGAAAAGTTTTAGAAAATGCTAAACCTCAAATACAGTTTACAAAAAAAGAAGAAGTAGGACAAAAAAAAAAAAAAAGAGAACGCTTGATGATTTATTTGTTAGTGAATTATCCTCAAGAAAGCTATATGCCTTTAAAACAAACAATATTACCAGAAGATTTTAATGATAAAAGAAATAAAAAAAAAAAAAAAAAATTGTATGAAGAAATCGAAAAAGGAAATAGTAATATTAGTAATACATTGTTAGATTGTTTTGAAGATGAAGAAACAATTAACTATTTATCCTGGATTATGTCATATGATTTTGAAATTACAGAATTAGATAAGTGTATAGAAGATGTTATAAATAGCTATATAAAAGAGAAAACAGTAAAAAGAAGAAATGAGATTATTAAGGAATTAGAAGATAAATCTACCAAGGCAGAACAAGTAGAACTATTAGAAAAAGAGTTAAATACAATCATTATAAAATTGGCTAAAATGAAATAGGAGGGTTTTGAAGTGAAAGAAACTGAAAAAAAAGAAGTACAAAAACAAGAAATAGAAAAAAAAGAAAAAGTAGAGAAAAACATAGAAGAGAATAAAAAGGCAGAAGATAAAGTAAAAGAAATTATAGAAAAAGCAAAATCAAAGGGAAAAATTACGTATGGGGAACTTGCTACAGAATTAGATGAAGCCAATCCAGATCAAATAGATAAAGTATTTGATGCTTTTGAAGATCTAGGAGTAGACATTTTGCAAGAAGATTTAGAAGAGCCAGATATTGAAGATTTACAAGAAGTAGAAGATATTCCTATAGAAGATATGGATTTAAATAATATGGATGGGGTAAATATAGATGACCCTGTTAGAATGTATTTAAGAGAAATTGGAAGAATCCCACTTCTTACGTATGATGAAGAATTAGAACTTGCAAAAAGAGTACTAGAAGGAGACGAAGAAGCAAAGCAAAAATTAGTAGAGTCTAATTTAAGATTAGTAGTAAGTATTGCTAAAAAATATGTAGGAAGAGGAATGCTATTTTTAGATTTAATTCAAGAAGGAAATATGGGACTTATAAAGGCAGTAGAGAAATTTGATTATACAAAAGGATTTAAATTTAGTACTTATGCAACTTGGTGGATTAGACAAGCTATTACAAGAGCAATAGCAGATCAAGCAAGAACAATAAGAATTCCAGTACACATGGTAGAAACAATTAATAAACTAATTCGTACTTCAAGACATTTATTACAACAAATGGGAAGGGAACCAACGCCTGAAGAAATAGCAAAGGAAATGGAAATTCCAGTAGAAAAAGTGATGGAAATACAAAAAATAGCACAAGATCCAGTATCATTAGAAACACCAATAGGAGAAGAAGATGATAGCCATTTAGGGGATTTTATTCAAGATGATGATAGTCCTGCACCACAAGATGCTGCAGCATATACTATGTTAAAAGAACAACTAGAAGAAGTAATGAATACTTTAACACCGAGAGAAGCAAAGGTATTAAAATTAAGATTCGGGTTAGAAGATGGAAAAGCACGTACTTTAGAAGAAGTAGGAAAAGAATTTATGGTAACAAGAGAAAGAATCAGACAAATAGAAGCAAAAGCATTAAGAAAACTAAGACACCCAAGTAGAAGTAAAAAATTAAAAGATTATATGAACTAAGAGATTTTATAAGATTAGTTGGGGTAGTAAAACTCCAACTATATTTGTGTAATAGGAAATTTCTATTTTGTTCTGCAAAAAAAAATACTGCATTTATCAAATATAAGATAAATGCAATACGCTATCTATGGTAGCGAAAAGTGGATTCGAACCACCGACCTGCCGGGTATGAACCGGATGCTCTAGCCAACTGAGCTATTTCGCCATATCTAAATAAGACAAGTATTATTATACTGTCAAATCCTATATTTGTCAATATAAAAAAGAAATTTTTCTAAAATCTTTGCTAGAAATTTTAGAAAAATTTCTAAATTTATCACTTTTATGGCATAAAACAAATATTAAAGAGATAATTCATTATCATCTTTTTGCTTTGATTTAGTAGAAGTTTTTCTTTGAGAAGTTACTTCTGATTGGTTTGCTTGAGAAATTTGTTTTGCTTTTTCTAATTTATCTGGGGAAAGAGTAGATGCTCTGGGAGTAGTAACTCTTGTAGATGTTTTAGACATTTTTTCTATAGCATCAATTACTTTTTCATGTTGTACCTCATAATGAGCTACTGATTTCTGGCATTCTTCTAAAGCTTCTAAAGTAGAGATATCTTCTTCTGGAAAACTCTGTTCTAATGAGGCTGTACTTTCTTCTTCTTTAAAAAGATCTTTCATATTATGAAAAAAGATAACAAATCTATCTTTTAATTTTTTTCTTTCTGTAACAGTTGGTTCCATTTTTTTTCTTAACAGATGTTAAGAATTCACCTCCTCTAAAATTGTCTACATTTACATTATATATATTAACATAAATTGTAAAAAAAAGCAATTCTTTTTTAAAAAAAAGATAAAAATCCTAAAAAACTTATAGACAAAAGGTGACAAAAAAACAATGCAAATAGTATAGTTTTGACAATGTATGACATAATAGAGGTAAAATGGTGTAAGTTGTTGTCGAAAAAGCAAGATGAAAAATGCTTGCCAAAACAAAAAAACAGGAATACAATGGAAAAAATATTTGGGAAAGGGGAAAACAAATGAAAAATTTGTATGGAAGTATTGTAATCAAAAAGGAATTAAAGGAGAAAGGTCAAGAAATACAAGAGCATGTGAACTATTATAAATTGAAAAATAAGAAATTTGGCTTGGAAATAGTAAAAGAGAATGAAGAAAAACAAAAAATAGAAATTACAAATGTGAGAGATATTACAGATGACGAACAAAAAATAAATGATGTGCTTAATTTCTTAGTGATAAAAGAAGTAATGCCAGATGCACCAGATATCATAGAAGATTTAGTAAAACAATATATTTAAAAAATAGAACAGGAAAGAGGATTCAGTCTAATCTTCTTTCTGTTCTATTTTCTTTGTTAGAAGGATTACATAGTTTTTCATATTCTTTGCATTTTATCTTATATTCTAGCTGTTGAGTTAAATAGCGATAATACATGTAAGCTTGCTCGTATTGAGCAATAGGGTTAAACATACTATTATCCATATTACTTTCTTCATAAGGGTTATATCCATAGAAATTATTATAATCCATATTTTTATCCATATAGAACACCTCTTTAGTAAAATATATGAAAAGGAAATAAAATTATTACAAATTTAAATTAAAAATAGGAAACCACGTAATAAAAAAGAAAGTATAAATAGCAGCAAAAATCCCTTGTAATAGCTTACCAATAAAGTAGGCTTTAATAGAAATATCTGTTTTAGAAGTAATACTATAAACTTGTAGTAAAATAGAAAAACCACCAAAACCTAATAAAAAGGCACATAAAATAATATTAACAGAAATTGCCCTGCAAGTAATCATGGACATTTGTTGTACACCATTGGTAAGTTCTATAATTCCAGAGAAAAGAGCAGTAGAAAAACGTCCATCATAAATACCAAATAGTTCTAAAATAGGAGATAAAAGTTTATTACCTAAGGAAAGAAAATTGGTATCTGCTAGAATAGAGAGAATAACGCTAAATAAAACTACAAAGCCACCTATCATGATAACTGATTTTACAGCAGAAAAAATACTTTGACTTAGTACGGTCCCCAAATTAGAAAAAGAAACACTCTCTGATGTGGAAGTTGAAGAAGAAGATGCAGAATTTTTTTCTTTTGCTTTCCAAAAACGAAATAGAAATCCTACTGTAAAACAAGAAAGAATATGTGTAATAAATAGTAAAAGACCAATTAAATGGTTACCAAATAAACTAATGCCAACCGTGCCAATAATAAACAAGGGACCAGAATTATTAGTAAAAGCAAGAAGGCGTTCTGCTTCTGCTTTTGTACATAGCTTATTTTCTCTAAATTGTGTTACAATTTTGGCACCAATAGGATATCCACTAATAATCCCCATAAGAAGTGCATAAGCACCACAGCCAGGAACACGAAAAACAGGCATCATAATGCTATTTAATACTCGTCCTAATACAAAAATAACATTTGTGTGACTAAGTAATTCCGTTGCCATAAAAAAGGGCAATAGGGAGGGAACTACATGATTAGCCCATAAAGAAAGACCTGATTTAGAAGCAGCTAGATTGTTTTTAGAAAAAATAACTAGACCGATAGTAAATAAGCAAAAGCAGGCAGGAAGGATCATCTTTTTTATAGAAATACAAAAAAATTTAGGTTTTACATATGTCTTTACATCACAAATACTTTTCATACATTACCTCACTTATTGCTATAAATATGAGAAAATAAAATGAAATATGACACTAAAAAGACGATTATGTGAATTATATGTGAAAATTAGCACTCTATACTTGAAAGTGCTAAAATTAGTGATATAATTATATACGTAAAGAGAAAAAGATATCTTTACATGTGCGAGTAGCAAAACAAAACTATCACACATAAAAAGAAAAAGGAGTGATTTTTATGATGATGATACCAAGAAAAAGAAATGACCTAGATTTATTTGAGGAGATGTTCCATGATCCATTTTTCTCTAGAAGAGAAGAAAAATTAATGAGAACAGATATCAAAGAAAAAGGAAATGACTATGTAATTGAAATGGATTTACCAGGATATGAAAAAGAAGACATTAAAATTAAAATGGAAAAAGGATATTTAACAGTAACTGCAAAAGTAAATAAAGAGGTAAAGGAAGATAAAGAAGAAAATTACATTCATAGAGAAAGATATAGTGGACAATGTACTAGAAGCTTTTATGTAGGCGAAAACGTAAAAGAAAATGAAATAAAAGCAAGTTTTAAAAATGGTATTTTAAAATTAGTAGTACCTAGAAAGGAAGAAAAAGAACTAGATAGCGGAGATAATTATATTCCGATTGAATAAATAGTGGAAACTAAGTAGTAATATCTTATTGCTACTTAGTTTTTTAACATAAAAAGGTAAAATTAAATAGTAGTTGTTACTTGAAAAATTTGTATTTATCCTATATAATAAAATAAAAAATAGAGGAGAAAACAGTAATGAAACAAATATTAACAGAGTTAAAAAATCTCCCAAAATTTCAGGAATATATACAAAATATTAAGAAAAAAAATAGTCCGATAGCTGTATCGGGCTTATCTGACGTGGGAAAAATACAATGGTTAGCAGCTTCTTATCAAAAGATAGAGGAAAGTATGCTAATTATTACCTATAACGAAATACAGGCAAAACGAATCAAAGAAGATTTATCCTTTTTTTTGCCAGAAGAAAAGATACAATATTTTCCTAAGAGAGAAATAGTAGCTTATGACTATATAGCAGAGAGTAAAGATCTACCTTTTGAAAGAATAGAAGTATTGCATAATATACATAATGAAAAAAAGTGGATAATTATCACAACGGTAGAGGCAATTATGCAAGATATGATACCACCAGAACTATTATACCAAAGATATTTAGATTTTAAAGTAGGTGCTAGTATTTCACAAGAAGAAGTGAAAAAGAAATTACTAGAGATGGGATATGAAAGAAATGATTTAATAGAAGGTAAGGGACAGTTTAGTGTAAGAGGTGGAATTGTAGATATTGCTATCTCCGATAAAAAAGGCGTAAGAATAGAATTTTGGGGAGACGAAATAGATTCTATTCGAGAGTTTGATATTTTATCACAGCGTTCTAGTCGAATGTTAGAAAAAATAGAAATTCAGGCAGCACATGAATTTCTATTACAAGATACTTTGGAAGAAATAGTAAAAAGAATAGAAAATAATCAGCATTGGGCAATAGAAGAAAACCATACATCAAAAGCATTAGCAGAATATAGAGAAAAAATACAAAAGGATATACAAGAAGATATTGCACAAATACAATCAGGAGACTATTTTAGTAAAATAGATAAATATTTTAATCAATTTTATACCCAAAAAGTTCATTTTATAGAATATTTACCAAAAAACACGATAGTTTTTTTAGACGAAAATACTAAAATAAAGCAAAGAAAAGAAAGCATACAAATGGAATATAGGAACTTGGCAAAGTCTTTATGGGAAAAGCAAAAAATGATACCACAGGCTATTTTAAATATGGCAGGGATGATAGAATTTACAACACTAGAAAAAAATCAAATTATTTTCATAGAAAAACAAGATATAGGAATTGCAAGTGCTAGTAGCACGAAATATAGTTTAGCATATCGCGACATGCATTATTATAAAAGTGAAATGGAATTGCTTTTGCAAGATTTACAAAATTGGCTAAAAGAAAAAAGAAAAGTAGTAGTATTAGCAGGAGGTGTAGAGCAAACTCAAAGATTTGCAAATTTACTAAATGAAAAAGAAATTCAAAATACTCTTATGATTCCTGAAGATTTAGCTAACGGAAAAATATATATTGCAGAGGGAAAATTATCTACAGGTTTTGCTTGTGATGATACGAACTTAGTTGTAATAACAGGAGAAGATCTTTTTACAGGAGATGTAAAAAAGAGGAGGAAAGTAAGTAACCATTTTAAACAAGGAGAAAAGGTAGTCTTTGCAGATCTAAAAATAGGAGATTATGTGGTACATAGAAGCTATGGAATAGGGCAATTTATAGGGGTAAATACAATCCAAGCAGATGGTGTAATAAAAGATTATATAAAAATACGTTATCGTAACGATGATATTTTGTATGTTCCAACGAATAATTTAGATAGTATACGTAAATATATTGGTGGTGGAGAAGACATACCAAAAATTAATCGATTAGGTAGTAAAGAATGGGAAAATACAAAAACAAAGGTAAAAAAGAATTTACAAACAGTAGCAAAAGAGTTAATCGAATTATATGCTAAACGTCAAAAAATAAAGGGATTTGCTTTTTCACCAGATACGCCATGGCAAAAACAATTTGAGGATAGTTTCCCTTATGTAGAAACAGAGGATCAACTTCGCTGTATACAAGAAGTTAAAAAGGATATGGAAACAGCAAAACCAATGGATAGATTGCTATGCGGAGATGTAGGATATGGAAAAACAGAAGTAGCTATTAGAGCAGCTTTTAAAGCAGTAATGGATCAAAAACAAGTAGCATACTTAGTGCCTACAACAGTACTAGCTAATCAACAGTATGAAAGTTTTAAACAACGTATGGAAGATTTTGCGATACGTGTAGAGGTATTAAATCGTTTTAGAACCAAAAAACAACAAGAAGAGATAATACGTAAATTGAAGTTGGGAGAAGTAGATGTGGCTATAGGAACTCATCGATTACTAAGTAAAGATGTAACCTTTAAAGATCTAGGACTTTTAATTATAGATGAAGAGCATCGTTTTGGAGTGAAAGCAAAAGAAAAAATAAAGCAATACAAAGAAAGTATTGATGTATTAACTATGACAGCTACACCTATACCTCGTACCTTACATATGTCTATTGTTGGGGTAAGAGATATGTCTGTTATATACGAACCACCTCAAAATAGAAAACCAGTACAAACCTATGTAATGGAATATGATGAAGAAGTTGTAAAAGAGGCAATTACTAAAGAACTAGAAAGAAACGGGCAAGTTTTTTATTTATTTAACAATGTAGAACAAATAGAAAAAAAAGCATATGATATTGGACAATTAGTACCAGAAGCAAAAGTGGCTTTTGCTCATGGAAAAATGTCTGGTAAAGAATTAGAAGATATCATGCTAGAATTTATAGAGGGAAACATTAATGTATTAGTATGCACTACCATTTTAGAATCTGGCATAGATATACCAAATGCTAATACAATTATTGTAGAAAATGCAGATAGGTTAGGGTTAGCACAGTTATATCAAATAAGAGGTAGAGTGGGCAGAGCAGAAAAACAAGCGTATAGCTATATTATGTATAAAAGAGACAAAATGTTATCGGAAGTAGCGGATAAAAGATTAAAAGCTATTAAAGAATTTACGGAATTTGGATCAGGTTTTAAAATAGCAATGAGAGATTTAGAAATAAGAGGAGCAGGTAGCTTACTTCGGAGAAGTGCAACATGGTCATATGGAACAAGTGGGATATGATATGTATTGTAAATTGCTAGAAGAAGTAATTAAAGAAATGCAGGGGCAAGGTACTATACAGGAAACAAATGAAGAGCCAGATATTCAGATAGATATTTCTGTTTCTAGTTATATTCCAGATAATTATATAGAAAATGGAAGTCAAAAAATAGAAATGTACCAAAATATAGCTTTATGTAGAACAGAAGAAGATATTCAAAATGTGATAGATGAAATGCTTGACCGTTATGGAACTATGCCAAAAGAAGTAGAAAATTTAATAGAAATAGCTAGAATAAAAGAACTTGCAAAAAAAGAACAAGTTGTAAAAATAGTACAAAAAAAAGACGGTATTGTTTTTATTTATAATAGTTCTCATATAAAAGAAAATATAGAACAAGGAATAAATAGAGAACAAACAGGAGAAAATAAGGAAAAACAAATTAATTTAGAGAAGTTATTAAAAATATATGGAAATAGAATTCGTTTTTCACCTGGAGCACAGAACTATATAACGTTAAAACTAAAAGAAGGAGAACAATCAGAACAGCAAATTTTAAAAGAAATTGAACAATATTTGCAAAATTAATAAAAGAGAAAGTATTAAAAATTGTGTAAAACTTTCTTATAAGCAAATAATAAAAGGAGGCGAAATTTTATCATGCAAGTGATTACTAGTAAAGAAAATGAAATGGTAAAGCAAATTAAAAAGTTAAAAGAAAAAAAATATCGCGATGAAACAGGTTGTTTTATAGTAGAAGGAATTAAACTAGTAAAAGAAGCATTACAAGAAAAAATGAAAATACAGACTGTTGTTATTTGTGAGGAATGTGTGCAAGATGGAACTTTGTCACAAAACTTGTTATATGAAATAGCAAAGCAAAATTGCTTGTATGTAACAGCAAAAGTATTTGAAGTATTAACTGATGTGACAAATCCACAAGGAATATTAGCAGTTGTTTATAAGCCAGAAATAATGCAAATAGAAAAGGAAGAAATGATAATTGCATTAGACGGAATACAAGATCCAGGAAATTTAGGGACCATTCTAAGAACGCTAGATAGTGCAGGATTTCAGCAAGTTATATTATCTAAAGACACAGTAGATCCTTATAATCCTAAAGTAGTACGTTCTACTATGGGGGCTATATATCGTATTCGAATAAAGCAAGTAGTTAACTTAGTAGAAACATTAAAAGAAATGCAAAAACAAAGCTATAAGGTAGTAGTTACTTCTTTACAAGCAGAAAAAAATATTTATCAAATGGATTATCATAAAAAAGTAATAATTATAGGAAACGAAGCAAATGGAGTATCTCAAGAAGTGGAAAAAATAGCAAATGAGACTGTAAAAATACCCATGTTGGGAAAAACAGAAAGCTTAAATGCAGCGGTGGCAACTAGTATTATTGTATATGAGTATGTAAGAAGAAAGCATTTTGCAATTTAGGGACGTTCCTTAAATTGCAAATTATGAATTATATTACAAAAAAAGAAAAATTGAGAAAAATATTTTTGTGAATATTTTTCTCAATTTTATGATAAGATGTTTTCCTATTATTTTCTAAGTTTTTAAAGAAGATTTTAAATCTTTATACCTATCTCTTTTTCTGCAATTTAAGGAACGTCCCTATTGTTCAAAAATTAAAATTCGCAATTTTTAGGAGTTCTAGGAAATGGAATAACATCACGAATATTTTGCATACCTGTTAGATACATCATCATTCTTTCAAATCCTAAGCCAAAACCTGCATGTTTGCTGCTTCCAAAACGGCGTAAATCTAAATACCACCAATAATCTTTTTCATCTAAACCTAGTTCTTTCATTCTATTTTTTAGCTTATCCACATCTTCTTCTCTCTGACTACCACCAATTAATTCTCCTATACCAGGCACTAAAAGATCCGTAGCTGCAACTGTTTTACCATCGTCGTTTTGTTTCATATAGAATGCTTTTATTTCTTTTGGATAATCTGTTACAAAAACAGGTTTTTCAAAAATAACTTCACTTAAGTATCTTTCATGTTCTGTCTGAATATCGCTACCCCAATGTACAGGATATTCAAATTTATCATTTTCTTTTTCTAATTTTGCAATAGCATCTGTATAAGTAATTCTACCAAAATCAGATTGCACTACATGTTGCAAACGGTCTAGTAATCCAGGGCTAATAAATTGATTGAAAAATTGCATTTCTTCTGGTGCATTTTCTAATACATAAGAAATAATATATTTAATCATATCTTCTGCTAAGTTCATATCATCTTCTAAGTCTGCAAAACACATTTCTGGCTCTATCATCCAGAATTCTGCTGCATGTTTTACTGTGTTAGAATTTTCAGCACGGAAAGTTGGTCCAAAAGTATATACATTTCGGAAAGCAAATGCATAGTTTTCTACATCTAACTGACCACTTACTGTTAAATGGGTATTTTTTCCGAAAAAGTCTTTGCTATAATCTACCTTTCCATCCTCTGTTTTAGGAATGTTTTCAAAATCTAAAGTAGATACTGTAAACATTTCACCTGCACCTTCGCAGTCGCTAGAGGTAATTAGAGGGGTATGCACATAAACAAAGCCTCTTTCTTGGAAAAACTTGTGAATAGCAAAAGAAAGAATGCTTCTTACACGAAATACTGCATTAAAAGTATTGGTTCTAGGACGTAGATAAGCAATCGTTCTTAAATATTCAAAAGAATGACGTTTCTTTTGAAGCGGATAATCACTATCTGCTACATCATAAATTTCCACATTTTTTGCCTTTATTTCAAAAGGTTGTTTTGCTTTTTCTGTTTGAACAACGGTGCCAGTTACAATAATAGAAGAACTGATAGTTAATTTGCAAATATCTGCAAAATTAGCAAGAGTATCATCAAAAACAATTTGCACATTGGTATAAAAAGAGCCATCATTTAATTCTATAAAACCAAATGACTTAGAATCTCTAACTGTTTTTACCCAACCAGAAACTTGTACGTCCTTTCCTATAAAATCATCTGTATGACGATATAAATCTTTGACTAATGTGTCTTTCATAAACATGCCTCCTAAATTTAAACATGTTCTTATTATATACTATTATTTGGTAAAGTACAAGAGTGTCCCACAAATAACAGGGATAAGTGGGACACAAAAATAAAAAAAATACTAGACATAGAGCAGTTTTAGAGGTATAATCATAACGAAATGTGGACATCTGCCAAACAGATTTGGTCCTTTTGGCAGAATTATATGAAAGCAGGAGGAAAAATGAAGAATATTTATAGAGATTATAATTGTGCAGAATTAAGCTTAAAAAATGTAGGAGAAACAGTAAAACTTGCTGGTTGGGTGCAAAGAATTCGTAATTTAGGGTCTATGCAGTTTATAGATTTAAGAGACCAATTTGGCATTACGCAAATTGTTATTTCTGAAAAACAACCATATGTGCAAAAAAAAGCGAAGGAATTAGTCACAGAATGTGTAATATCTGTGGAAGGAATTGTTTTAGAACGTGCTAGTAAGAATACAAAAATTCCTACAGGAGAAATAGAGATTGAAGCAAAAAAAATAGAGGTACTTGGAAAATGTAAAAATGTACTTCCTTTTGAGGTAAATTCAGAAAAAGCAGATATTGCATCTGTAAAAGAAGATTTGAGATTGGAATATCGCTTTTTGGATTTGAGAAATGATAAATTGCATGAAAATATTTTATTCCGTTCTAAAGTGTTAAAAGCACTAAGAGATAAAATGGATTCCTTAGGATTTAGCGAAGTTCAAACGCCTATTTTAGCTAATTCTTCACCAGAAGGGGCAAGAGATTTTTTAGTACCAAGCAGATTACATCCAGGTGAATTTTATGCACTTCCACAAGCACCACAACAATTTAAGCAATTGCTAATGGTAGCAGGTTTTGATAAATATTTTCAGATTGCACCATGCTTTAGAGACGAGGACCCTAGAGCAGACAGAGCACCAGGGGAATTTTATCAATTGGATTTTGAAATGAGTTTTGCTACACAAGAAGATGTATTTGCAGTACTAGAAGACATTTTCACTTCTATTTTTAATCAATTTACAAATTGGAAAGTAGACGAGGCACCTTTCAAACGTATTCCATATAAAGAGGCAATGGAACTATATGGAATAGATAAGCCAGATTTAAGAAACCCATTAATCATACAAGAGGCAACAGAAATTTTTAAAGAGGTAGAATTCAATGCATTTAAAGGCAAACGAGTAAAAGCCATTGTAGTACCAGAAGGAGCTGTGCAAACAAGAAAATTCTTTGACCAAATGACCACTTTTGCTGTAGAAGAAGTGGGTGCAAAAGGTCTTGCATGGGTAAAAATAGAAGAAGAAGGACCTACAGGTGGAATTGCAAAATTTATAGAGGAAGAAACATTAACCAAACTAAAAGAAGAGTTAGGAGCAAAAGTAGGAGATAGCATATTTTTTGTGGCAGATGAAAAATTAGAAACAGTGCAAAAAATTGCTGGACAAATTAGAATAGAGTTAGGAAAGAGATTAGATATTTTAGAAAAAGATACCTATCGTTTCTGCTTTATTGTAGATTTCCCAATGTATGAATATAACGAAGAAAAAAAAAAAATCGATTTTAACCATAATCCATTTTCTATGCCACAAGGAGGTATGGAAGCACTTCTTTCTCAAAATCCATTAGAGATTTTGGCGTATCAATATGATGTGGTATGCAATGGTTATGAAATGGCTTCAGGAGCAGTAAGAAACCATGACCCAGAGTTAATGGTAAAAGCATTCGAAATAGCAGGATATCCAGAAAAAGAGGTAGAAAGCAGATTTGGAGCATGATATAATGCATTCCAATATGGGACACCACCACATGCTGGAGCAGCTCCAGGAGTAGATAGAATGATTATGTTATTAAAAAATGAGGAAAATTTAAGAGAAATTATTGCTTTTCCAAAAAATAAAAAAGCAAGAGATTTATTGATGAGAGCACCAAGTAAAGTAACCAAAGAACAATTAGAAGAGGTACATATTCAAATAATAGAAAAGAACAATGAAGAATAGAAAAAATATATTGCCAATAAGGGAAATACCTTTTTGGCAATTGCTATATAAGGGAAAAAGTTAGGAGAAAAGTATGATACAAAATAGAAAAAAAGGAAAAGTATTATTAGGAATGAGTGGAGGAGTAGATAGTTCTGTAGCAGCTGTGCTCTTAAAAGAGAAAGGATTTGAGGTAATAGGAACTACTATGCAATTATGGGAAAATGTACAGGGAACGGTAGAAGATGCCAAAAAAGTTTGTGAGAAATTAGAAATACCACATCATGTAATAGATTGCACAAAAGAATTTCGCACTCATGTAGTAGAAAATTTTATTGAGTGCTATACTTGTGCCAAAACGCCAAACCCATGTGTAGAGTGTAACCAATATTTAAAATTTGGTGCATTTTATGAGGAAGCAAAAAAATTAGGGTGTGAATATATTGCCACAGGTCATTATGCCAAAATAGAATATGAAGAAACTTATGGAACTTATGTGATGAAAAAGTCCCAAGCTAAGGAGAAAGATCAAACCTATTTTTTATATGGTATCAAAAAAGAAATATTGCCACATGTTCTTTTTCCATTAGAAGAATTAAAAGACAAAGAACAAGTAAGAAAGATAGCAGAAGAGTATGATTTGTCTGTTGTGCATAAAAAGGATAGCCAAGAAATTTGCTTTATACCAGATAATGATTATGTTTCTTTCTTAAAGAAAGAGGGACAAAAAGAAAAACAAGGAAACATTGTACTAAAAAATGGTACCATTTTGGGAAAACATAAAGGACTTATGCATTATACAGTAGGGCAAAGAAAAGGCTTAGGCATCGCTTATGAAAAACCATTATATGTCATTTCCCTAAATGCAGAAACAAAAGAGGTAATTGTGGGAGAAGAAGCGGATTTATATCAAACTACTTTGCTAGCTACTAATGTAAATTTTTTATTACCAATTTTTTCTACTGAGATGAACGTAACGGTAAAAATACGTTATCGTGCGAAAGAAGCACAGGCAACTATAAAAAAACAAGAAGAAAATTGGTTGGTAACTTTTAAAGAACCACAAAGGGCTATTACACCAGGGCAATCTGTAGTCTTTTATATAGGAGATATGGTGCTAGGGGGAGGTATTATAAAATAAGCACAAACAAATTTTTGTATTTCTATTGACTATTGCTTCTACGTATGTTACAATAGGAAACATAATTTGGAATAGGGGAGGAATGATAGTATGGAAGAGCAAGAAAACCCAAACCGTTTCGAACTAATATATGAACTATTAAATGAAATAGAAAATAATCAAATAGCAATAGTAACAATATTTCAAAATCATCATACGGTGACGATGAAAAAACTAATGAAGATGCAAGAACATGATGAAATTGTAGACATGGTTAATCAAATATTCGAAAGAAGAATTAGCCGTATAGAAGAGGCTTTATGTAAAATAGAAGGAAAACTAGGTTAGTAGGAAGAGAGGAAGTACAAAAAATATTTCCTCTCTCAATTTAATTTTTAGGAAGAATAGAGTGAAAAGTAGAAAAAGAATAACCTTCTTGCTTTAAAAATCGAATAGATGCTTGTAGGGCAGTATACGACTTACTAACATCTATAGTATCGTGCATCAAAATTACAAGAGTACCTTTATTTTTACAGCTATTTTTTAAATTCTCTAGTAACTGGGAAGGAGAATACTTATGTATGGAGTCGTTATTTAATGCGTTCCAATCTACATATTGGTAACCTATTTCTCTTAAATAAAATTTAGCATGTTGTTTAGCAACAGCATAGTCAGTAGTATGAGAACCGATTAGGAAAACGAAATAAATGAGATTGATAAGAGGGTAACCTTAAGGCTTTTGATATAGCTTCATCTGTTTTATGAATTTCATCCAAAAAAGATGTTCTACTCTGATATAGTTTTGTATTTTGATGGGAATAGCTATGGTTAGCAATAAAATGTCCCTCCTCATAGGCACGCTTTACAATGTTTGGAAATTCCTCTACACGAGAACCAATTACAAAAAAATTAGCAAGTATGTTTTCTTCTTTTAAAATATCTAGGATAATAGGAGTAGCCACTTTTGTTGGTCCATCATCAAATGTGAGATAAGCCACTTTTTCTGAACCTATGTAGAGAGCATCTATTTTTGACTGAGTATCTTCTAAAAAAGAAGTGGAAGCACTTTTAGAAGCAGGTTCTTCTTGCAAAAAAAGAAAAAAACAAATACTTAGCCCTATACAAAGAAAAAATGACATAATGGAAAAGCATAGAAATTGTTTTTTTGTAATAAAATAAATTTTCATAATAAAAAATATATGGGAGAATTTCAAAAATATGCATAGTTTTCAATAATAGCATTAATATTTGATAGAAAAATATTTAAGTTTTGGTGTTTTTTATAGACATCTAAATAATAGTTAACTTGCTATATTAACTGCTAAATGTTTCCAATTTTTTTATATTTTATATGTTACTAAAAATAGATAATTTTATATTTTGCCAAAAACGAATCTAAAGAAAACAAAAATAAAAAAAGGACAAAAATAAAAAAAGAGTGACTATTGACGCATTAAATAAATCATTGTATAATGAAAATAATGAATGTGGGAAATGCTATTGATATTTTTAAAAATATGAGAAATAGTAAAAAAGATATAGAATTATAAAAATAGAATAATAGAATTTAAGATGTAAAAAACAGAGGATGAATTTTAAAAGTAGGATATAGTTTGTAAAACTAACGTCTATTGTAAGATTTAAAAATAGACGTTTTTTTGATGTAAATATATTAAAAAATATAAATTTAGAAAATATAATTAAAAAAATCAAAAATATATTTTATAAATTATAAAAATTTTTCCCAGGAACATATTGCTAAATGCAAAAAATAAAGGTAAAATAAACAAGAAATTAGGAATAGAGAGAAGGATAGTAAGTTATGAAAAAAAATCTTAGATTTTATGTAGCATTTTATCTTGCAAAACTTGCAAGATGGACATTGAAAGTGTTAAAAAGAAATGCAAGTTATTTCCCAGGAAAGTTAGCTATTACCATATGTCCAGATTTTTTAGGAAGAATAGATAAGCCCAAAACCATTATTGGTGTAACTGGTACAAATGGAAAAACAACTGTATGTAATATATTAGAAGAAGCATTAAGAAAAAATGGTTATGAACTAATAGATAATCATTTAGGTTCTAATGTAAATTCTGGAATAGCATCTAGTTTAATAGAAGAGGCAGATAATAGAGGAAGGCAAAAAAAAGAAATAGCAGTATTTGAATTGGATGAAAGAAGTGCTGTAAAAATATATCCTTACCTAGTACCAACTTATTTAGTATGTACAAACTTGTTCCGTGATTCTTTAAGAAGAAATGCTCATACAGAGTTTATATTTAATATATTGAATAAATCTATTCCAAAAGAGACAAAGCTAATTTTAAATGGAGATGACCTATTAGTTAGTAATTTAGCAAAAGAAAATGAGAGAGTATATTTTGGAATAGGTAGGTTAGAGACCGATGAAGACACTTGTCATAATATTGTGCAAGATATTAGTATTTGTCCAAATTGTAGTAGTAAATTAGAATGGGAATTTGTAAGGTATAATCATATAGGACGAGCACATTGTAGTAAATGTGATTTCTGTTCTCCACAAATAGATTATGAAGTAACACAAATAGACTTTGAACAAAAAAATATGACAATAAGAAATAACGGAATAGAAGAAACTTATGATATTATGAATGATAATATTATTAACATTTATAATGTATTAACAGTTATTAGTGTTCTAAAAGAATTAGGAATGACAAAAGAGCAAATTGAAAAGGGATTAGAAGGGCAAAAAATTGTAGATACTAGATATAGTGAAGAAATGATAAATGGAATAAAAGTAGTTACACATTTAGCAAAAGGATTAAATCCTATCGCATGCTCTAGAGTATTTGATTATGTAAGAAAGCAACCAGGAAATAAAGCAGTAATTATGATATTAGATAATCTACATGATGCAGCAACTAGTTCAGAGAATACAGCTTGGCAATATGATACAGATTATGAGTTTTTAAATGATGATAGTATTAAACAAATTTTAATAGCAGGTGCAAGGTATTTAGATGGTTTAGTAAGATTAGAAATAGCAGATGTAGATAAAGATAAAATTATAGCAAAAAGAAAAGAATTAGAACTAGTGCAAGACTTGGATTTAGAAGGAATAGATAAAGTATTTATTTTGCATGATTTACATTCTACAGAATTAAGGGATAGAATAAAAGAACAGGTAAGAGAAAAGATAGAAAAAGAAAGAAAGTAGGGTAAGCTATGGAAGAAGAAAAGAAAATAGAAATTTTATTTCCAGAATTTTGCAATTTGGCAGGGGACAGTAGTAATATGCGTTATTTGAGAAAATGTATGCCAAAAGCAGAATTTATAGAAACTAGTTTTGATGAAGAAATGACTTTTACAAAAGAAAATGTAGATTTAATTTATTTAGGACCTATGACAGAGAGTAGACAAGAAAAAGTAATTGAAAAATTAAAACCATATACAGATACGATTAAACAAAAAATAAAAGAAAATGTAACATTTTTATTTACAGGAAATGCTTTAGAAATTATGGGAAAATATATTGAAAATGAAGATGGAAGTAGAATAGAAGGATTAGGTATTTTTGATATTTATAGTAAAAGAGATATGCTAAATCGTCATAATAGCTTGTTTAAAGGACTTTTTGAAGATATAGAAATAGTAGGCTTTAAAAGCCAATTTAGTATGAGTTATGGAAATAACGAAAATTGTTATTTCGCAAAGGTGGAACATGGTATAGGTATGAATCCTAAAAGTCAATTAGAAGGAATTTATGATCACCATTTTATAGGTACATATGTAATTGGCCCTATTTTAATATTAAACCCATTATTTACAAAAAGGGTGATAGAAATGATGGGAGTAGATACGCCTTATTTAGCATTTGCACAAGAAACAATGGATGCTTATAAACAAAGATTAAAGGAAATTCATTAGAGCAACTGGAAAATACCAGTTGTTTTTTCTACTTTAAGAAAAGATATCTGTATATTTTTTCGTGTGTATGAAATGTAAAAAAAAAGGTTATGCTATAGCAGGGAAGGTGAAAATATGCCAAGTCAAATTTATTATAATGGAGATATTATTACAATGGAAAGAGAAGGAGAACAAGTAGAGGCAATTTTTGTAGAAAAAGGTGTTATTCAAAAAGTAGGACGTTGGGAAGAGATTAAATTATATAAAAAGAAAGATACGCAAGAGATAGACTTAAAAGGAAAAACAATGCTACCAGCATTTATAGATGCACATAGTCATATAACAGCATTTGCAAAATCTCTTGCCTATATTTCACTAACAGAGTGTAAAAATATAACAGAGATTTTGGAAGAACTAGCAAAAAAAGTACAAGAGAAGGAACAAAATAATTGGATAGTGGGAGTAGAATATGACCAAAATAATTTACAGGAAAAAAGATATCCTACTAGGTGGGAGTTAGATAAAGTGTGTAGAGATAGACCTATATGCATTACGCATGTTTCAGGGCATATGGGAGTGGTGAATTCTAAGGGTCTAGAAATAATGCAAATTACGGAAGATAGTATTCCACCTGAAGGAGGACAATATGGAAAAGAGAATGGCATTTTAAATGGGTATTTAGAAGAAACAGCTTTTTTTGAAAAAACAAAATGGATAGATAAAATAAACAAAGAAAAATTATTTGATTTACTAGAAAAAGCACAAACAATCTATAGAAAATATGGAATAAAAACAGTGCAAGATGGACTGAGTAGTATAGAAGACTTTAACTTATTAAAAGAAATGAGTGAGAAGAGAAAGTGGAATATAGATGTAGTTAGTTATATAAAATTAGAAAATGCTAGTTTATTAGAAGAAAATAGAGCATATATGAAGAGATATCAAAATCATTTAAAAATAGGAGGATATAAAATAATTTTAGATGGTTCACCACAGGGAAAAACAGCATGGCTTACAAAACCGTATGAAGGAGAAACAGAATATAGGGGTTATCCTAGCAAAACAGATAAAGAAGTAGAAGAAAGTGTAAAAAAGGCAGTAGTAGATAATATGCAGTTATTAGCACATTGTAATGGGGATGCAAGTGCAGACCAATATATACAAGCATGCAAAAAGATACCAATAAAAGAAATAAAAAGAATAAGACCGGTAATGATACATGCCCAAACAGTAAGGAAAGATCAATTAAAAAAAATGAAAGAAATTGGAATAATTCCATCTTTTTTCATAGCACATGTTTATTATTGGGGAGATATTCATTTAAAAAATTTGGGAGTTAATAGAACCAATCATATTAGCCCTGCCAAAGAAGCAGAAAAGTTAGGTTTAATTTATACTTTTCATCAAGATACACCTGTTATAGTACCTAATATGTTAGAAACAATCTGGTGTGCAGTAAATAGAAAAACCAAAGAGGGAATCTATTTAGTAGGAGAAGAAATTACGGTATATGAGGCATTAAAGGCAGTTACTATTTCAGCAGCTTATCAATACTTTGAAGAAAAAGAGAAGGGAAGTATACGAGAAGGAAAAAAGGCAGATTTTGTTATTTTAGATAAAAATCCTTTAAAAGTACCAAAAGAAGCAATTAGAAATATAAAAGTAATAGAAGTAATATAAAGAAATGTTGCAAAAATATTACAAGAATATTACAGAATATGACAAAAAAGTTGCAAAAATATGACAAGTGTGCTATAATAAAACTATATTCAAAAGAGAAGGTGAAAAAAATGGAAATAGTGGCAGTAGTAGTTATATTAATGGGAGTAATTTTTTTATTAATTGCATATGCTATCATGCAACTAAATTTAGCAGGAATTAGAGTAAAAGATTTCTGGAGCTTTATAGAAGCCAACCAAATGTTAGATAAATTATATCATTTTTCAAAAAGATATCAAAAAATGAGTCCGCAAGAACAAGTTGTTTTCTTAGCAGAAGCAGAAAAAGTATTCGAAGCATTTGATAAAGTTCCTAAAATTATTTGGGAAGAAGAATATAATAAATATGCAGAGGTACTAGAAACTTATAAAAATATTAAAGTATTAAGATGGGTATCTAATTAAAATTGTTTTAACATAAAACCTTATAATATAGATAAAAAAGTTATCTTTGGAATTACACCACCAAAGATAATTTTTTTTGAACTTTTAGTATGGAAACTAAAAAAATGAATAATATTTATTAGAAATAATATAATAAGAAAAATTAGTATTGTAAGGAAGGAATGAAAATGAGAACAAGATATTTTGATCATGCGGCAACAACAGCAGTAAAAGAAGAAGTTTTAAAGGAAATGTTGCCATTTTTTTATGTGGAATATGGAAATGCCTCCTCTTTATATCATAAACGGAAGAGAAGCAAAAAGAGCATTAGAACATGCAAGAAAGCAAGTGGCAACAGCAATTAATGGTGAACAAAAAGAAATTTACTTTACTGCCTGTGGAAGTGAAAGTGATAATTTAGCATTAAAAGGCGTCTCCTATGCAAATAGACAAAAAGGAAATCATATTATTACAACAAAAATAGAACATCCTGCTATTTTGCAAGCTTGTCAAACACTAGAACAACAGGGGTATGAAATAACATATTTAAATGTAGATGAAAATGGAATTATTTCTTTGCAAGAGTTAGAAAATGCAATAAAACCAACTACTATTCTAATAAGTGTTATGTTTGCCAACAATGAAATAGGCTCCATACAACCAATAGAAGAAATAGGAAAAATAGCAAGAAAACACACAATACTATTTCATACGGATAGTGTGCAGGCAGTTGGAAATATAAAAATAGATGTAGAAAAATGCAATATAGATTTACTTTCCATGTCAGCTCATAAATTTTATGGACCAAAAGGGGTAGGAGCATTATATGTAAGAGAAGGAGTTTTGTTTGAGAGGATACAAGATGGAGGTCACCAAGAAAAAAATAAAAGAGCAGGAACAGAAAATGTAGCAGGTATTGTGGGGATCGGAAAAGCAATAGAACTAGCCACACAAAATTTAGAACAATATTGCAAAAGATTAGGAGAATTGAAGCAACAATATATTAATGGAATAAAAGAAAGAATACCAGAAGCAAAATTAAACGGTCATCCTGAGAAAAGGCTAGTTGGTAATATTAACTTTTCTTTTCCTAATATAGATGGGCAGGAATTATTGTTAGCATTAGACAGAAAGGGAATATGTGTGTCAACAGGAAGTGCATGTAGTTCTGGTTTACTGAATCCATCTCATGTATTGTTAGCAATTGGTTTACCAAGAGAATATGCACAAGGAGCATTGAGAGTAAGTTTAGGAGAAGAAAATACAAAAGAGGATGTGCAATATTTAATAGATAATGTGGTAGAAATTGTAGAACAAATGAAAAGTATGCAGTAAAAATTGAAAAAGTAATGAATAAAATAAAGAAAATAGCTTCATACTATGACAAAAAGGATAAGGAAAGAAATGAATAGTAAGAAGCAAGTAACAAAGCAAGCATTAATAGGAATAATAGCAGGAACTACCTGTGGTTTATTTGCCTCAGGTGGAGGGCTAATTTTAGTGCCTGCTTTTTTATATGTATTAAAAATGGAGGATAAAAAAGCAAGAGGAACTGCAATTTTATGTATATTGCCAATGGTTCTTACTAGTAGTATATTTTATATTACAGAAAATTATATGAATTGGGAAATAGGAGTAAAGTGTGCAATAGGAGGAATTATTGGTGGTGCAATAGGTGCAAAATTGTTAAAAAAAATACCTACTATATATGTGAAAATTCTTTTTACTTTGTTTCTATTCTATGTATCTACCAAAATGATTTTAGCTTAAAAATAAAGTAGAGAGGATAATATGTTAGAAATTTTATTTGGAATCATAGCAGGAATTATTACAGGTTTAGGAATGGGAGGAGGAACCATATTAATCTTACTTCTTTCTCTTTTTTATGGACTAGAACAACATATTGCACAGGCTACCAATCTTATTTTTTTTGTGCCTACTTCCTTAGCAGCGATTTGGATGAATTTAAAACAAAATAATGTGGATAGAAAACTGGCAAAAAATATTGCGATATTTGGTGTTATGGGAGCAATAATAGGTTCTATCATCGCAGAAAAATTAGAAGATAACATGTTAAAAAAATGTTTTGCTGTTTTTATTTTTATAATTGCTTTACATGAATTGTATGGCATTTATCAAACGATAAAAATGAAAAAGAGATTGCATAAAATACAGAAAAAATGACATAATAAGACTGTAAAGAATAAAAAATACAAATAAGGAGGAGAAGAATGAATATGAAATTTGTGAAAGGAATGATTATGGGAGGAATCGTTTCAGCAGGTGCAATGATGGTATATAAAGAAATGAACGGGAGAAATAGAAAACAAATGATAAAAAAAGGAAAACAATTTGCCAGAAAAATGGGAATTATGTAATGAAAAATAAAATCCAACTCTTGGTAGGAGTTGGATTTTATTTTTATAGGAAATTTCTCTAAAATTTCCATTACAGAAAAACAAATTAGTTTTCAGTAACTTCTTCGATTCTTTTGTCATCTTCTTTTTTACAAGGTTTTTCACAATGGTGTTTTGGACAGTCCATTTTAATACCTTTTAAACATTTTCCTTCGTGCTTGCCATCTATGCATACTTTACAATGCTTTACATTATCTACCCATATTTCTATAGCATAGAATTTGTTATTACATAAAGGACCAAATACAAATTCACCTTCCTTGTCTGTAAAGGTATGAGAAACAGGTCTTCTTTCCTCTTTTCCACATTCACAAACAATTTCCACTAATTTTACAACAGCATCGCATACAGGATCTCCATAGCAATCTTTTACAACGCCGTAAATAACATTGCGATTATCTTCTGGAAGTCTAATTTCTAAGTCAAATTGTTTGCCAGAGGCAATAATACCGTCTACATCTAGAACAGGACATACATTTTTATCGAATTCCATCATAATTACGCTCCTTTTTTCATATTTATTTTAAGCATAAAAGCTTATTAATATATCTTATGAAGAAGAAAGTAAAAAGGTGTAAAAACATGTTGAATAATTGTGAAAAAAAAGCTATAATAAAACAATATAGGAAGGTGAAAATACTAAATGGAGCAGAGTAGTATTGGTATGTTCGACTCTGGAGTAGGAGGACTTACTGTATTAAAAGAAGTAGAAAAAGAGTTACCACAAGAAAATATTATTTATCTAGGAGATACCAAACGTTTTCCCTATGGTAGCAAATCCAAAGAAAGTATTATACAGTTAACACAAAAGGGAATAGAATTTCTTACTTCTCAAAATGTGAAAGTAATTGTAATAGCTTGTGGTACAGCAACCAGTCAAGCTTTAGAAGAAAAAAAAAAAAAGTATCGTATTCCTATAATAGGCATTATAGATGGTACTGTACAATATATAAAAAAGAAAGAAGATTTACGAAAAATAGGAGTAATAGCAACAAGTGGAACAATTCGTAGCAGAGGATGGGAAAAGAAATTAAAAGAACAAATTCCTGATATAGAAGTAAAAAGTAAAGCATGTCCTTTGCTAGCACCAATGGCAGAAGAAGGATGGACAAATAATGAAATAGCTAGATTAACGATTCGAGAATATTTAAAAGATATGCATGATATAGATGCATTAATATTAGGTTGCACACATTATCCTTTATTCGAACCATTAATAAAGGAAGAACTAAAAAATAAAGTAGAAATTATTCATACAGGAAAATTAATAAGTCAACAATTAAAAGAATTGTTGAAGGGATTAGGAGAAGAAAGTGTTGAGAAGAAAGCAGGTACACAAATTTATTTAACAGATAGGGAAACTAATTTTATACAAGTAGCGAGTGTATTAATGGAAAATAGGGAGATTGCAAAAAAAATAGAGGAGGTACAAATATAGGAATATAGACAAGTAAAGCCCCATATATATGATAGTAAAAAATGAAAAAAGAAAGGGGCTATCTATGAAAATTAGAAGAATAGTTAGTTTATTATTAGTGGCTTTACTAATGATGAGTATGTGTGTATATGCAGCTGACGAAGTAAATTTTATCATTTCGTATGAGGGAACGGTAACAGAAAATGAGCCAAAACCAGTAACTATTGTATTAGAGGGGAAAAGTGCACCAACTTATACAAAGGTGAGAGTAAAGGTAGAAGTTTCTGGACCAACAACACCAAAATTAATAGCAAAAGATTCTTTGGGGACAGAAATAGATATTGCACAAACAGGATATTGGGGGCCAGATGGAGGATTTCCTATTCAAGGAGATTTTAAAAACGAAACACCTGTTACAGCAACTTTCCCAGAAGCAGGAGAGTATACAATTAAAGTTAGTTTACTAAATTTGGAAAATAGTAATAGTGTTATTACAGAAAAAACTATTACAGTAGATGTACAAAAACAAGCAGAAATAACAAATACAATAGAAAATACGATAACGAATGTAGTAAATAATGAAGTAACAGAATTACCGAAAACAGGAACAAGCTTAATGGAATATACAATATATGCTTTCATAATAGTAGCCTTTGTTTATATGATTTATCATATTAAACAAAAGAATATAAACTAAATGGTTATTGAAGGAATAAAAAAACGGGGGTCCCCGTTTTTTTATGTGATAGGAAGGAAAATTAGTATGAAACAGAATAGAATTATGTTTGTACATGAAAAAGTAATTTTTAGTATAGTATGTTCTCTTCTATTTTTAATTGTTCTCTCTATCATTATGTTAGAACAAGTGGATATAAATTCTATGAAAACCTATGAAACAATAAAAAGAGTGCCAGTAGAAATAGAAGAATATCAAGAAGAAAAAAAGGAAGTACAAGAACAAGAAACAATAAATTTGCCAGAATATATTAATTTGCCTAGAACTTGGAAAGGATACGAAGTAATAGGAAAAATAGAAATTCCAAAACTAAATTTAGAAAAATACATTTTATCTAAAACCAGTAATGAAGCATTAAAAGCAGCTGTTACTAAAACAGCAGGACCTAGAGTAAATGAAATAGGAAATTTATGCATTGCAGGACATAATTATACGCAAACTTTTGGTAAATTAAAAGAATTAGAAATAGGAGATATTCTTTTTCTAACAGATACTTATGATAGAAGAATAATGTATAAAATTTATAATATGGATAAAGTATTGCCAACAGATACATCTTGTCTTTCACAAGAGACAAAAGGAGAAAGAGAGGTGACTTTAATTACTTGTACACTGGGAGCAATAAAGAGGCAAATTGTCAAAGCAATAGAAGTGTATGATTAAATTTTCTAAAAAGGTATTTTAAAGAAAAATATTGAATAAAAAATAAAAAAGTAGTAAAATAAAAGTAATGACACATAAGAAAAAAGGAGGTTGATAGGAATGAAAAAAAGTAAAGAAAAAGGTGTTACTTTAATAGCATTAGTTATTACAGTTGCTGTTTTAGCGATACTAGCTTTTACAGTAACAGTTAATTTACAAGGTTTTGAGGATACGAAAAATAAAACTAGATTTGAAGAAGATATGAGAAAACTAACAGAGCAAGTAGAACAATATTATGCAAGAAATAAGACATTGCCTATCTTAAATGAATATACAAACACATCGATGTTTATTGCTAGTAAAAATGTGAATGATAGTTCTACCTACTGGGTATTAGATATAGCAAAATTAGGGGTAGATTCTCTAAATTTTGGAAGAGATTACCAAACAATAAAGGATATGAATAATACATCAGCAGATGTATCACAATATACGAATGTATATATTATTAATAGAGGTTCACATACCATCTATTATCCAAGAGGAGTAGAGTATGAAGGAAAAATACATTATGCTTTAGAAGAAGATTATACAAAAACAAATGTTACCATAACTGCTAATATTACACTTTCTGGTGCTAATACACAAACAGGAACACCAACGTTGCAAGCACAGGTAAAACATACTTCTTATACTGACATTGAAGCAGAAAAATGTAAATGGGTATTATCTTCAGAAAGTGGATTGATAGGAGAAGACGAAGCACAATATACAAATACGTTTACACAAGTAGAAGAGGAAATTCCAATAACAATACCAACTGCAGGAGATTATTATTTGCATGTACTTACTGTAGATAAAGAAGAAAATAGAAAAGAAACGATTAGTAATAAAATTTCAGTAGTAGCAAATTATCATACACATAATGGAAATAGCACAACAGGAGGAAATTGTTATACACAACCAGTTTATCATTCTCATACAGGAAGTGCAGCAGGAGGAGGGGGTTGTTATACAATACCAATATTGCATCAACATACAGCTGCATGTCAGGGGGCTGTACAAAAAGAAGCTACTTGTACGGTAACAGTAAATTCTAAGAGTGGATCTGGTTCTAATGGAAGTAAATATCACTGTGTGGTAAGCCAAGGTTCTAGTGGAATTAGATGGACAGAATGGAAAGCAACGCATAGTTCTTGTGGTCAAGGTACTACTAGTGGATATTACTACAATTGTGTAGACCATCCTCAATATCGTCCAATGGGAGGAAGTTATCCACCATCTACGCATACTTACACTTATACTGCAACTGAAATTGTATGTGGTAAAACAGCAGGTGTAACAGTAGAGGGATATTCATTAGGTTGTGGAAAAAATGAAGCAACAGTAGAATATTATAATTTAACTTGTGGTAAGACAGAAGCTACTATAGAAAGTTATACAATTTCTTATTAGTAAAAGTTTAGGTACTAAAAGAGATATTTTAAAATTATTTCTTTTGGTACCTATTTATAATATTAACCTAGAAAAGAATAAATAGTAGAAAAAAAGCATACAATAAAACAGCAAAGTTTAGGAGGAAAATTTGTATGCTAATTGTTTTAAACAAATTTAAAATTTTTTCTTACATTGTTTCACTTATTACAGTAATTATTTTATTCTCTATGGCTTTTTTAATGACTACTGCAGAAAAAACGATAGAAACTTCTACTTCTACGAAAGAACTTCCTATTTATCATGTGGCAACAGAAGAAAAAAAGATAGCATTTACCATGAATTGTGCATGGGAAGCCGAGGATATAGATAGTATTTTAGACACACTTTCTAAATACAAAGTGCATATTACATTCTTTATAGTAGGAGAATTTGCAGAAAAAAATCCAGAAGCAGTAAAGAAGATAGCCGATAGAGGACATGAAATTGGAAATCATTCTGATAACCATCCGCATGTAAATCAATTAAGTTTAGAAAAAAACAGAGAAGAGATACAGGAATGTAGTAAAAAGATAGAAAACTTAACAGGAAAAAAGACAACTTTATATAGAGGTCCTTATGGAGAATATAACGACACCATAATGCAAGCTGCTAAATCTCAAGGTCATACGGTTATTCAATGGAATATAGATACGCTAGACTATTCTGGATTAACAGGGGAGCAAATGTGGAAAAGAATAAAAGAAAAATTAGCACCAGGGAGTATTATACTAAGTCATAATGGAACGAAACATACAGCAGATAGCTTAGATATGTTATTACATAGAATAATAGAAGAAAATGGTTATCAAGTAGTTACAGTATCTAATTTAATATATCAAGAAAATTATGTGATAGATAATAACGGAACACAAAAGATGCAGAAGATATCTTAAAAATGTATAAAATGAAAGAAATTGGTAACAATAAAAGAGAAAAGGAGAGGAGAAAAATGCCTTTTATTGGAATAATAGCAGAAGAAAATAATGAAAATCGAATGAGAAGATATCTTCTAGAAAAATTAGAATGGCCAGAAACTTCAGTTTTATGTATTAAAGAAAAAAGTATAGAAAATATAAAGAATATTCGATTTGAGACAATATTGCTTGCTAGAGAGTTCAAAAATGTAGAGATGTTAAAAAGACTGTTAGAACATACAGAATATTTAGTAAGTAATGTAGATATAAAACAAAATTGGAATATTTTAAAGGATTTAGAACTAGTAGTTATCACGTATGGATTTAATTCTAAAGCTACAATTACTGCTTCTTCTGTAGAAGAGGATAATGTGATGATATACTTACAAAGAAGCATGAAAACAAAGAAAGGTAGAGAAATAGAAGCACAAGAAATAAAAATGCCAAAATTAGAAAATGTAAATGATACCATGGGAATTACAGGAATTTTATGTCTTTATGATAAAATAAATAAAAAATAAAGAGAAAGAATATAGATAAATGAGCAGTTTCAATAAATTTTTTCAAAAAAATTAACATTTTATGTAAAAAAAAAAAAAAAAAGGTAGTATAATAGTTTTGATATGAAAAAAGTATTCTAAAAAAGTTACAAGAGGAATAAAATACAAGTAGATAAACAAAAGTAGGGGAGGAAATAAAATTGAATACAAATTATTCAGAAAACAACCAATTAATCCTAGTTGGTAAAGTAACAAGTGAGAAAAAATTTAGTCACGAAATTTATGGAGAGAAATTCTACATATTTGACTTAAAAGTACCTCGTTTAAGTGGAAATGCAGATATTATTCCAATTACTATTTCAGAAAGGTTATTATTGGAACAAGATTTAGAACCTGGTAAAAACATTATTATAGAGGGGCAATTTAGATCTTATAATAGCTATGAAAACGAAAAAAACAGATTAGTATTAACTGTATTTGCCAAAGAAATTAAATTTGCAGAAAATCAAGAGGAAGAATTTAAACCTAGCAAAGAAAACACTTCTAATGAAGTTGTATTAGATGGATTTATTTGTAAAAAACCAATTTACAGAAAAACACCATTTGGAAGAGAAATTTCTGATATTTTACTTGCAGTAAATAGAGCTTATAATAAATCAGACTATATTCCATGTATTGCATGGGGACGTAATGCTAGATTTTGTGAAAATATAGCAGT
>CALXAQ010000114.1 GCA_944386335.1 uncultured Clostridia bacterium
ATGTCAATCATATTACAAATAAATTTTCCTTTATTTTTCGACATTTTCAAGACTTAATACCATCTTTTTTATTAAATTATTTTCCAGTTTAGTATATTTTTTTTCGTTTTGGTAATACTTAAATTAAACAATTTTTAGAGGAGGTTTCTATCTATGAAAACTTTATTATCTATTATATGCTCGAAGAAATTAAAAAATGCCTTTATTTTGATTATTTTATTATTTTCTTACGTTGCCATCTCTGCTATTTCCTATGCTACCACTGTTTCTTCTGATATTGCAGATAGTGTGTTTCGTTTACATGTTCTTGCCAACAGCGATTCTGAAGAAGATCAAAATTTGAAATATAAAGTAAGAGACTCTTTAATTTCTTATTTAGATACGATTAGTAAAGATGCCTCTTCTAAAGAAGAAGTAATAGAAATTGTAAGTTCACATCTACAAAATTTTGAGTCTATTGCCAAACAAACGATTACAGAAAATGGCTATTCCTATGACGTTACAGTAGAAATTGGTAATTTTGATTTTCCAACAAAAAATTATGGAGATATTAATCTACCTGCTGGTTACTACGACGCTTTAAGAGTAAAAATAGGAGAGGCAAAAGGACAAAATTGGTGGTGTGTTATGTTCCCTCCTTTATGTTTCGTAAATGTTACTTCTGGTATTGTTCCAGAAGAGTCTAAAGAAACAATGAAAAAAGAATTAAATGAAGAAGAATATGCTTTAATTAGCAATAACGAATCTTCTACTATTCAATTTAAATTTAAACTAATCGAATGGCTACAAAACACAAATCTATTAACTGCAAAAAAATAGTTGTAAAATCCTTCTTTTTATGATATAAAGATGATAGAAAGATAGAATATGAAAATATTCTATTTTTTTGTATGGAATTTTCATTATCATATGGGGGTAATTATTTTGGATAAATTAGTAATAAAAGGTGGCACTCGCCTAAAAGGAGAAGTTTCTGTTAGTGGAGCAAAAAATGCAGTACTTGCTCTACTTCCTGCTACACTTTTAAACGATGGAATTTGTACCATTAACAATATTCCTAATATAAGTGATGTTAAAATTTTATGTAGTATTTTAGAAGAACTTGGAGCAGTTATTACATGGCTAACACCAAATGAACTAACTATTGACACAAGACAAATCAGATCCCATCTGGCTCCTCTAGAAATGACTAGTAAATTTAGAGCATCTTACTATTTATTAGGTTCTCTTTTAGGTAGATGTGGTGCTGCTACTATTGGCTTACCTGGTGGCTGTAATTTAGGACCTAGACCAATTGATCAACATATCAAAGGTTTTGAAGCTCTTGGTGCTAAAGTAGATGTGGTTCAAGGTAAAATAGTAGCTAAAGCAAAAAAATTAATAGGTAACTCTGTCTATTTAGATATTGTCTCTGTTGGTGCTACCATTAATATTATGCTTGCTAGTGTACTCGCAGAAGGAACTACAGTTATTGACAATGCTGCAAAAGAACCTCATGTTGTAGATGTTGCCAATTTTTTAAATACAATGGGTGCAGATATTAGAGGTGCTGGTACTGATATTATTAAAATTAATGGCGTTAAAAAATTACAAACTAATATTACTTATTCTGTTGTTCCAGATCAAATTGAAGCAGGTACTTTTATGCTTGCTGCTGTCGCTACTAAAGGAGATCTTCTTATCAAAAATTGTATTCCTGAACACTTAGATTGTTTAACTGCGAAAATTATAGAGATGGGTGGAAATGTAGAAATAGAAGATGATTCTATTCATGTATGGATGAAAGATAGACCTAATAAAGCCATTATTAAAACACAGCCTTATCCTGGTTTTCCTACAGATTTACAGCCTCAAATTGGAGTATGCTTAGCAATTAGCAATGGAACAAGTATTATTAATGAAGGTATTTGGGAGTCTAGATTTCAATATACAGCTGAATTAAACAAAATGGGTGCTAAAATTATTGATCAAGGAAAATCTGCTATTTTTGAAGGTGTTAAAGAACTATATGGTACTTCTGTAGAAGCTACAGATTTACGAGCTGGTGCAGCTTTAATTATTGCTGGAATTGTTGCTAATGGTGAAACAAAACTTTCTAATTTAAAACATATTGACAGAGGTTACGAAAACATAGAAGAAAAGTTTAGAAAAATAGGAGCTAACATTGCTCGTATTACGGAAGAAAATTAACATAGAAGCAAAGGATGAAAACAATGTTACAATTTTGTACTTTATATAGTGGTAGTACAGGAAATTGTTCTCTTGTACAAACACAAAATCAAAAAATATTAATAGATGCTGGGGAAAGTGCTAAGAAAATAACAGATGCTTTAGCTTCACTTTCCATTGGGCCAGAAGAAATCTCTGGTATATTAGTTACACATGAACACTCTGACCACGTAAAGGGACTTGGTACTTTTTCTAAAAAATATCATATTCCTGTTTTTGCAAATAAGGAAACATGGAATGCCATGCCTACTCAATTAGAAAAAGTAGAGAAAGAAAATCAAAAAGAATTTTCTTTTGATTATTTTTCCATTGGTGATATTACCATTCTTCCATTTTCTATTCCTCATGATGCAGCAAATCCCTGTGGTTTTAATTTATATTATCAAGGAAAAAAAATGAGTATTGCAACAGATATTGGTCATATGAATGATTCTATTATTCATCATTTATCTGACAGTTCTTTTGTATTATTGGAAGCTAATTATGAACCTGAAATTTTAAAGTGCTCTTCTTATCCTTATTTATTAAAACAAAGAATTGCAGGACCTAATGGTCACCTTTCTAATGAGGCAGCTGGAAAAACAATTTCCTATTTGTTAAACCATGGTCTTAAAAATGTAATGCTTGGCCATTTAAGTAAGGAAAATAATTTTCCAGAATTAGCCTATAAATCTGTAGTAGAACAGATTTTAGAAAATCATAGAGAGGAAACTTCTTATCAATTATCTGTTGCTAGCCGTTATACTCCTAGTCCTGTTGTATCCGTTGGATAGAAAGTAGGTTACTTATGATACATATTTCTATTATTTGCATTGGTAAATTAAAAGAAACTTATCTAAAAGATGCTATTTTTGAATATACAAAAAGATTATCAAAATATTGCAAGCTTTCTATTGTAGAATTACCAGATGAAAAAATTCCAGATAAAAGTAGCAATCTTCTCTTAGAAAATATTAAAACAAAGGAAAGTAATTCTATCTCAGCTTGTATTCCTAAGGATAGTTACGTATTTGCTTTAGATTTAACTGGAAAGCAATATTCTTCTGAGGAATTTGCTATGCAATTAGATACTATTTCTATGCAAAATAGTTCTATTTGCTTTTTAATTGGCGGCTCTCTTGGTATGACAAAAGAATTGGTGCAAAGAGCAAATAACTCTATCTGTTTTTCTAAAATGACCTTTCCTCACCAATTAATACGTGTATTTTTATTAGAACAAATCTTTAGATCATTTAAAATATTACACGGTGAGACTTATCATCGTTAATATATATAAATTTTGTAGAGGGCAAGAAAAAAGGGGCTTATTTTTCATTTTTTAGAAGGAAACTTTCATATGAATAGGGGGACTATTATAAAAAAAGGTTTCTACTTTTTTAACCCTCTACAAAAATAATAACAATTATAGGGATAGTTTTTTTAGAATTTTTTTAGCCAATATTTTTTCTATCACATATTTGACACAAAAATATAAGAAAAAAAATAATAAGATTGAATTTATCATTTTGATTTATCCTCCAAATGTTGTGTACATAATACAACGTTTTTTTTCTTTTGTCAAGAAAAACTTTACGACAAAAATCCCCAAATAGCTACAGAAACTAGCATTCCAGTTAAATCTCCTAATAGTGCTGCTGCAAGTACAAACTTTATCTTTTTAATTCCTACACAACTTGTATAAATAGCAATCGTATAAAAAGTGGTTTCTGTAGAACCCATAATGGTAGAGGCAATTAATCCAATATAGGAATCTACACCAAATTTCGTCATAATATCTGTTGCAATTGCTGTAGAAGCACTTCCAGAAATAGATCTTATCATCGCAAGTGGCATAATTTCACCAGGTATGTGAAACATATTGGTAATTGGTTTTATAAATTCTATGATAAAATCTAATACCCCAGAGCTTCTTAGTGCACCTATTGCTACAAATATTCCAATTAGTGTAGGTATTAATCGAAATACAATCTCTATTCCCTCTTTTGCTCCGTCTAAAAAAGTATCATACACTTTCTTTTTTTCTATTAGTCCATATACTATAATGAATAAAATAACTGTAGGAACTGCAGCAGAAGAAATATACTGAATTATAGCCATTATCTTTTTTTCCTTTCTTCTCTCTTAATAAAACACTTTGTTACTAAAACTGCTACACTGGCAGCAGTTATAGTAGCTATCCAAACAGGAAAAATTACTTGCGATGGATTGCTAGAACCTAAAGATGCCCTTATCGCAATAACAGTAGTAGGAATTATTTGTATAGATGCTGTATTAATAACAATAAACATTGCCATAGAGTGAGAGACTGTATCCTTCTTTGGATTATCTTTTTGCATCGTATTCATTGCCTTTAATCCTAATGGAGTAGAAACAAAACATAATCCTAAAATATTAGCAATCATATTCAAAGTAATTTCTTCTTTTGCTTTTTCATTATATTTTAATTCTGGAAACAAAAAATGAATGGCAGGTCGTAAAATATAAGTTAGCTTTTCCATTAAACTAGTTTTTCGAACAATTTCCATCATTCCATTCCAAAGACAAATCGTTCCTAAAAAAGTAATAGAAAGTTGCACTGCACTTGCTGTAGATTCAAAAATAGAATTACTCATTTGTTCTACTTTTCCAGTAAAAATACCATATACAAAAGATATAATAATAAAAATTGGCCATAGTTTATTTAACATCTTTTTGCTCCCTTTTTTCTTTTTATCATTTTATTCTTTTATTCCTTTTTTATGATCATTACACCTTTCCAATTTATTCCAAATATTATAAAAGTGTTGAAAAATAATTCTTATTTTTACGTTTTTTATATTGCCTTTTTACAATATTTGTGTTATTATAATAGTAGATTTTTTGTCGAAAAAAGTCGCATAAAGGAGGATAAATATATGAAATCAACTGGTATTATTAGAAAAGTAGATGAATTAGGCAGAGTTGTTATTCCCATAGAAATAAGAAATCAATTTCAAATTGCAGAAAAAGACCCTATTGAAATTTACGTAGATGGTTCTTCTATTATTTTAAAAAAATATGAAAAATCTTGTCTTTTCTGTGGTAATACAAAAAAACTTTCTAGTTATAAAGGAAAATTAATTTGTAATAAATGTTTAAAACAAATTAGTGAATTAAATAGTAAAGAAGCAGAATAACTTTAAAAAGAGAAGAATAGAGTAGAATATCCTTTCTACTCTATTCTTCTCTTTTTAAGATATATTGATAAACTTCATTTTTAGGAACTCCTCTTTCTTTAGCAATTTTTTTGATTATTTCATTTTTAATGAAACCTTGTTCTTCATAATAAGCATATCTTTCTTCTATTGTTTCTTTATTTTCACTTTTATTTTCTATTTGATCACTCTTTTCAATTAAAATAATGTGTTCCCCTTTTGGCTGCTTATATTTTTCTAATATTTCTGAAATAGTTCCTCTTATAAATTCTTCGTGTATTTTTGTTAATTCTCTTGCAATTACAATATATCTATCTCCTAATATCTCTTGTATATCTCTTAATGTATTTAAGAGTTTATGAGGTGCTTCATATAAAATAACCGTTTTATTTTCTTTCTTTATTTGCCCTAATTTTTCTTTCTTTAATTTTTTGTGAACAGATAGAAAACCATAAAAAACAAATTCTTTAGTATCTAAACCTGAAGCAATTAGTGCATTAATTAAAGCACAGGCTCCAGGGATAGGTATTGCTTCTATTCCGTTTTTTAATGCCTCTTTTACTACTTGTTCCCCTGGGTCCGATATAACTGGTGTTCCCGCATCGGAAACTAATGCAATATTTTTCCCCATTTTTAATTTTTGTAATAATTCTTCTGATTTTACCTCTTCATTATGCCTATGATAACTAATTAATGGCTTTGTTATCTGTAAATGATTTAATAATTTTAATGTATGTCTTGTATCCTCTGCTGCAATATAATCTACTTCTTTTAAAATGCGAATGGCTCTTAATGTAATGTCTTCTAAATTTCCGATAGGCGTTGCTACTAGATATAATTTTCCGTTTTCCATTTTATTTTTCACCTTCTTCTTTATGATAAATTTCTAATATTTCTTTTGTATATTTTCCTTGTTCTGTGTATATATATAAAGGTTTTTCTATGCTTAAAAAAGGTTTTGCATTCTTTACTGCTTTTATTAAAATTAATTTTGGCTCTTCTCCAACATGGGAATGCACAAATCTTAATTTTTTTGGCTCCATTTTATTTTTTCGTAATTCATATAAAATATCCACCAATCGTTCTGGTCGATGTACCATATAAAATTCCCCTTTATCTTTTAATAGTTGAAAACTAATTTGAATAAAGTCTTCTAAATTAGCATATATTTCATGTCTGGCTATTCTTTTAGAAATATTTTCATTTTTTAATCCTGTTTCGCCTTTTTTATATGGTGGGTTCGTTACAATAACATCTACACTTGCTTTTTCTATGGTAATTTCTTTTATATTTTGTGGTATAATTTCTATTTTATTTTCTAAATGATTTAAAAACACACTTCTTTGTGCCATTTCTGCCATATCTTCTTGTATCTCTATACCATATATTTTTTTTGCCTGTGTTTTAGCAGATAATAAAATAGGTAATATCCCTGTTCCTGTACCTAGATCTACTACAATAGATTCTTTTTTTATATTTTTTGCAAAATCAGAAAGTAATACACTATCTATTCCAAAACAAAATCCATCTTGTTTTTGAATAATTTTTAATCCTTTATATTCTAAATCGTCTATTCTTTCATTTTCTTTTATTTCCATTTTATAACCTTTTCTTTCTTTTTTTCATATTATATATTAAAATTATATTTTTGGGAATATATTATTTCATAAAATTAGTATATTTATTTTATTTAATTATTTTAATTTATTTATTTTTTATTTTTTTAAATAATTATTTTTTATTAAATATTTTTTATAATGGATGGTGAAAAAAATGAATATTCGTGGCTGCAAAAAAAATAAATATAATTATGCCTCACATAATCATATTTATCCTAAAAAAAATAATAATTGTAATTCTTATTTTCATTCTTTAATGGAAGTAGAACATTTTTTATGCAATTTACAAAAAGCAATAAAATGTATGCATTTATATAAATTTTTTAAATAATTTTTAATTTATTTTATTATTTAATTTATTTTTTGTTAATGGTTATTTATTATTTTTTATTTATTATTTATCATTTATTATTTATTAAATAGTTATTTATATTATGAATAAAAAATATAATTTTATTTTTATACATTTTAATTTTTTTTATTTTTTAATTATTTTCTCTCGTAAAATTATTTTCAAAATTTATTTTCCCATCTTGGAAAGATTTATTTTCTTCTCCCTTAATTTTTATTTTTACACCATTTATTTCTGTTAATTCTGTTACTGTATTTACGATAGAATTTATAGTTAATTTTTCTTCCTCTTCTCCTCCTGGATGATTTTCTATAAATTCTTTGGAGAAATCAATAACTAAAATTTCTCCTTGTTTTTCTATTCCTAAAATACTAGTTCCATCTGGAATTGTTTTTTCTAAATTTTCATTTTTTGGTCCTTCTATTAACATATTGATAAGAGTTTCGTATGGATTAGTAATTAATTCTTTTACATCAATCAATCTTGCCTCTGGAATTAATTCCTTTTCCTTTTTAAAGTATAGAGATACCATTGTTTGTCTTGTTTGTTCTTGTGAAATTTCTTCTTCTGGTGTATATTCTGTTATTACTTCTTCTGTTTCATGAAAAAAGTAAAAATAAATTAAAAATAAAATGATAGCAATAACAATCATTCCCACTAAAATAAACACTATTTTTTTCAAATTGTTCATGATTCTCATCCTTTCCTAAGGTGTGTTTTCTTTTTCTCACCTGTTATTTCATTCTTATGAAAAGCCAGTCCTTTTTAGAACTTTTTTTTTATATAAAAAAAGAAGTATTTCTACTTCCTAAAAATAGTACTAAACCCTTTCTGTCTATCATATACAGTTAGATTTTAACATTTTGTATTTATTTACTCTAATGTGTAGGCTGTATCTGGTCCTTTTCCATCTCCTCCTGTTATTTTAATATCAGATTTTAGAAGAATACAAGGACGCAAGCCATACTCTTGTAAATCACCATCTGTTCCGTATATTATTTTTATATATATAATATAAACTACGATAAGTTAGATCTCCATTTATATTCATATTACGCACTCGAAAACTACAACCCAATTCATCATAATCTACATAACGAGAAGCTAACCAATAATTTTCACCTGTTAGGCATAAATTTACATTTCCTGATAACATTTGCTTGTAATCTATTGTATAATTTCCATCTGTTCCTTTACAGTCTACACTCGTACTCCCATTATATTCAAACTCCATTAAAAAAGGTCCTGCTGTTTCTGAATTTTTATTTACAAACTTTCCATTTTCTACAGTTGGTACACTTCCTACACATCTTGCATCTTCTGCATAAGCTGAATTTATATATGCTTCTGCTTCCTTATTTAATGTCTCTATAGCATTATTATAACTAGTTTTAGATAAAGTTCCGTTTGTTTCTTCTAGTCCTAATGCTACCTCTTTTACATTTTTATCTGATATAATCTGTAATCCATATTTTGAATCTACTGGATATAACACCCTACACATGATTTTTCCATTTGTACCATTATTGTATTCAATGTAATCTCCTACTTTCAAGTTATTAGTTGATAATCCTCTTCTATCTATAAGTTCCTCATAAATTTGTTCTATATTTTCTACATCTCCTCTATATAATTGTTGTATTCGAATATCGCTTTCTAGCTGTGATTTTTTTAAATTTACTATTGCCATATAGGTTCCCATCAATATCATTATAAACATAAGAATAGTCACAACTACTAAAATTGCTATTGCTCCTTTTTCCTCTATTCTTTTCACTTTCATTTGCTTTCTCCTCATCTATTACCTTTATTCTTATTATTTTCTCTTTATTTTATTTTTATAAGCTTTTTAGAAATATAATTATGTTTATTTATCATTATACATTTGTATTCTTATTTTACTAATTACTTTTTTTAAAGTCAATCTTTTTTACAAAATATTATTATAAATTACTCATTCATTATTTTTATATTTCAACTAGCAATTTTTTCCACACATTAGTTCTAAAAAAAGGTTTGACAAAATGTTTATTTCCGTATACAATTAGATGTGATTTAATGGAGGATTAACTCCAAAGAAAGGAGCTTATATATGAGTAAATCATTGCATGTAGGTTTAGATGTAGGTTCTACTACTGTAAAAATCGTAGTAATGGACGAAAATTTAAACGTGATATATACCAATTATCAAAGGCATTTCTCGGATACAAAGAATACGGTTTGTAATGTGCTAGAAGACTTACTTACTAGATATCCAGATGCTGAATTTACACTTGCACTAACGGGTTCTGGTGCTATGTCTGCTGCTAAATTCTTGGATGTTTCTTTTATTCAAGAAGTAGTAGCTTGTAAAAGAGCAGTAGAAAAATATATTCCACAGACAGATGTTGTCATTGAACTTGGTGGAGAAGATGCAAAAATTATCTATTTTGGAAAATCTATTGAGCAACGTATGAACGGTACTTGCGCAGGAGGAACAGGAGCTTTTATTGATCAAATGGCTTCTTTATTAAACACAGATACACCGGGACTAAATGAACTAGCAAAATCTCACAAAATGATTTATCCGATAGCTTCTCGTTGTGGTGTATTTGCGAAAACCGACGTACAACCACTTTTAAATGAAGGTGCCGCTAAAGAAGACATTGCTGCTTCTATTTTCCAAGCTGTAGTAAATCAAACAATTAGTGGTCTTGCTTGCGGAAGGCCAATTAGAGGAACCGTTGCCTTTTTAGGTGGTCCTTTAAATTACTTATCGGAATTGAGACAACGTTTCATAGATACCTTACATTTGGATGCAGAGCATACTGTTGTACCAGAAGAAGCTCATTTGCTTGTGGCAAAAGGTGCAGCGATTGATTCTATCGAAACACACCCTATTTCCGTACAAAAATTAAAAAGTAAAATAGAAGTGTTAAAGCAATCCCATGATGATACTACAAATCCTTTGGCTCCGCTATTCTCTATTGATGCAGAATATGAGGAATTTAAGCAAAGACATGAAAAGGATAAAGTAAAAAAAGCCGACTTAAATACTTACAAAGGAGATGCTTTCTTAGGGATTGATGCAGGTTCCACTACTACCAAGTTAGTATTAATTGATAGAGATGGCGCTTTACTTTATTCTCTTTATGGAAGTAACGAAGGAAATCCTTTGCAAAGTGTTATTAAAATGCTGAAAAAATTATATGCTATTTTACCAAAAGAAGTAACTTTGCGTTATAGCGGAGTAACGGGCTATGGCGAAAAATTAATTCAAACTGCTTTAAATGTAGATTTAAACGAAATAGAAACAATAGCACATTATACGGCTGCTAAAGAGTTTATGCCTAATGTTACAAGCATTGTAGATATTGGCGGTCAAGATATGAAATACATTAAAATGAAAAACGGCGCCATTGATAACATTATGCTAAATGAAGCTTGCTCTTCTGGTTGTGGTTCTTTTATAGAAACTTTTGCTAAAAGTTTAAACCTTTCTATCGAAGAGTTTGTAAACAGTGCCTTAGAAGCAAGAAACCCTGTAGATTTAGGTTCTAGATGTACAGTTTTCATGAATTCTAAAATTAAGCAAGCACAAAAAGAAGGATATAGCGTAGGTGACATTTCCGCTGGACTTTCTTATTCTGTTATCAAAAACGCTATTCAAAAAGTAATGAAAGTAAGAGATGTAAAAACACTTGGTGCACACATTGTTGTACAAGGTGGAACCTTCTATAACGATGCTGTCCTTAGAGCTTTTGAATTAATTGTAGGAAGAAATGTAGTAAGACCGGACATTGCAGGTTTAATGGGAGCTTACGGCGTAGCTCTACTTGCCAAAGAGCAGTATGAAACGAATATGGATATGGAATATCATTCTACTATCTTAAAAGGAGATGCTTTAGACTCTTTAAAGATTGACATTTCTCATGTTCGTTGTAATGGTTGCGAAAATCATTGTTTACTTACAATTAATAAGTTTAATAATGGTAGTCGATACATTTCTGGTAATCGTTGTGAAAAAGGCGCTGGTAACTTATCTGAGAAAAAAGATTTACCAAATGTAATGAAATATAAATATGAAAGATTATTCTCTTACGAGCCTTTATCAGAAAAAGATGCAAAACGTGGAACCATTGGTATCCCTAGAGTATTAAATATGTACGAGGATTATCCATTCTGGTTTACGTTCCTAACATCCCTAGGCTTTAGAGTTATTCTTTCTGAAAAGAGTACTAGAAAAACCTATGAAAAAGGAATGGAATCTATGCCTTCCGAATCGGTATGCTATCCTGCTAAACTTTCGCATGGACATATTATCAGTTTAATAGAACAAGGTATTACTACAATTTTCTATCCTTGTGTTCCTTATTCTCGTAAGGAATATGAAAAAGCAGATAATCATTATAACTGTCCTATTGTTATTTCTTATTCTGAAGTATTAAAAAATAACGTAGAAGAATTGAAAGATAAGAACATTACCTTTTTAAATCCATTCTTACCTTTCGATGCTAAAGCTTTAACAGAGACAATTTTAGATTTGCCAGAATTTGAAAAATATCATTTTACAAAACAAGAGTTATTAGATGCTGCTAAAAAGGCAGAAGCAGAATATCAACATTATAAAGATGATATTCATAAAAAAGGTGAAGAAACTCTTCAAATAATGAAAGAGCAACATTTGCATGGTATTGTTTTATCTGGTCGTCCTTACCATACGGACCCAGAAGTAAACCATGGAATAGATACTTTAATTACAAGTTTGGGGCTATGTGTTCTAACGGAAGACAGTGTTTCTCATTTGTCAGAAGCGAAACGTCCTTTAAGAGTCGTAGACCAATGGGTATATCATGCCAGACTTTATGCAGCCGCTGACTTTGTAGGAAAGCAAGATAATTTAGAATTAGTACAATTAACCTCTTTTGGTTGCGGTGTAGATGCTGTAACAACAGACCAAGTAGAAGAAATTTTATCTAGTTATGGAAAAATGTATACCTTAATTAAAATTGACGAAATTAATAACCTTGGTGCTGTACGTATTCGTATTCGCTCTTTACTTGCTAGCATGAAAAAACGTGAAAATTCTAAAACGGAAAAAGCTGATGGAAATTATGAATGTAATAAAAAAATATTTACAAAAGAAATGAAAAAAGATTACACCATTCTTATTCCACAAATGGCTCCTATCCATTTTGAATTGTTAGAAGCTGCCGTAAATTCTAGCGGTTACCATGTAGAACT
>CALXAQ010000115.1 GCA_944386335.1 uncultured Clostridia bacterium
CTGCTTTTTCTTCTGCACTACCCATCATATATTTAATACCTAGTACTAATAAAACTACAACAGCTACAATAATACCAATTATTTGCAAAACACCAACAATGGTAGCACCTAAATTTGTAATTCCTTGTCCACTTACTGTACTAGTTTTATCCCCACTCAATGAGGAAATAATTCCTGCTCCTAAAACCACATTAGCTATAGAACATAAAATCATTGTCACTAATAAAACTGCACTTATCATCTTAACTTGCTTTTTCATACTTTCATCCTCCTTATTTCTTATTATAAAGTATTTTTTTTCTTTTTTCAATACTTTTTTTCTTTTTTATACAAAATTTTATTATATGCTATTTTCCTTTTATTGTACTATTAATAAAACTATTTTCCAAATAATAAATGCTCCAAATACAACAATGCAACCAGAAATATATGGAACTAACATTGTTTTTACATCAGCCTGGGTCTCAACACTTCCTAACATAAATTTAATTCCTAAAATTCCTCCTACTGCAACAGCTACTATAATTCCTACTACGAATAATATATTATATAAAGAATTAGACATATCTTGCAAATTATCTTTTTGTATAACTTGTCCTTGACTTTGTCCTATATCTATAAAAGAATCACCTTCTCCAATAACCTCTCCTGCCGTATGAGATTGGTGTTGTGAAATAGATGACGAACTAGATGTGTCAGTTCCTTGTGTTGGTGCAGCATAACTTGGAATTGAAAATATAAGGAAAAATATCATTAAGATCAGTATTACTTTTTTCTTTTTACAGAAACTTTTCATTTTATCTCCCCCTTACACATTTATATTGGTCATTATATTATATATTAGAGAAATTAACGTACATGTAGAAAAAGTTAAGAATGCTCCTACCAAATAAGGTATCATTGTTTTTTTGTATTCTGCTCTTTCCTCTACACTTCCAATCATATATTTAATTCCTAAAACTATCATAGTTGCTACTGCTATTACTGTACCAACTATCATAATTCCGCCAATAATCTTACTTCCCAATTCAATAGCTTCTTCTTCTCTAGATGAATGAACATCTGCTGGTTTAAAATCATCTGGATTAATTTTTCCATTTGCATAAGAAAATGTTGTAAGACTAATTAATACTAATACTATAATAACCATTACTCTTTTCAATTTCATATTCTTATCCTCCGTTTCTTTACATCATCCTTCTTCTCTCATTATACCTTATTTTTTTGTATTTTTCAACTTTTTTGCCCATTTTTCAAATAGCATAGCATGAAAAAAGAAAAAGTATTTTCGCTTTTATACTTTTTCTTTTTTATTTGCTATTTTGTAGCTAAATATTTTATATTTATTTTTTCTTTATTTTCTTTTGTTCTATTTTTTAGTTTATCTTTTGTACCTCTAAATCCATGGTCTCTATAGTATTTTGCAATTAGTTCATCCAATTCGATACTTAGCTTATATGTTACCATGTAGTCTTCTCCATTTGTTATACTTTCGTTCAATTTTTCCCTTAATTCGCAAATTTCTTCATTTAACATATAATCACTCTCCTTTTTCGTGGATTTCTCTTTCGTATATATTAAATTTACCATATTTTTACAATTTAGTCAACACAAAACACTTACTTTTAGGCGTTTTGTGGTATTTTTTGTATGACATTTTTTTCTCTTTTTCTATATATATCATCCTTTTGGTTGTACAATAGACATAATTTCATTCTTTTCATCAAAAACTTCTGTCAAAATTTGTTTTGTATATTCTGTCGATACACTACCATATTGTTCTATATATTCCAAAGAATTGATTCCTTTGAAGAAGTCTGACAAAAACATGCGACTAATGTCGGATATATTATTATATTCTACTACAAAATCTCCATATACTTTTCTTTTTAATCTTTCAAATTGCTCTACATCAAAATTTTCTATTTGTCTTTTTATTTCTTCTTTTAATCTTTCTTCTATCTTTTTAGGATTTTTAGATTGTCCTGTAATTAATACATAAGCATATTGTTCTGAAAAATCATAAGAAATGTCTGGTTCTGCCATCAAAAGCCCTTCACTATATAATTCTTGATATAAACTTGCACTTTTCCCAATTAACATATTTAGCAAAATTTCTATCGCTATATGTCTTTTAATAATGTCCTTTTGTTCTATTTTATCTTTAAATCCTATTGCAAACAATGGTGTACTCACTTCCATAAAAGTTTCTTTATATTTTTGTTGTATAGCGGAGTCCTCTTCTTCATAAATTCTTCTTATTTCTCCTTGTTCTTCTCTCTTTATCAATCTTTTTTTCACTTCTTCTAAAATTTCTTCTGGCACAAAATTTCCACAAATCACCATTGCCATATTAGAAGGATGGTAAAAAGTTTCATAACTTTTATATAATATGTCTTTATCTATTTTACTAATTGACTCTACTGTTCCCGCTATATCTATTTTAATTGGATTTTTCTGATACATACACTCTAAAGCATGGATATATAACTGCCACCCCGGGTCATCTTCATACATTTTAATTTCCTGGCCTATGATTCCCTTCTCTTTTTCTACATTTTCATCTGTAAAATAAGGATGCTGTACATAATCCATTAACTCATCCAAGGCTTGTTCAAAATTAGTCGTACATTCAAAATAATAAGCTGTATGATTGTTTGTTGTATATGCATTAGGATCTACCCCTAATGCCATTAGTTTATCTAAACTATTAATTCCATTTTCCTGTTCAAACATTTTATGTTCTAAAAAATGTGCTACCCCATCTGGCAAAGTAATTTCTTCATTAGTATTTGGCACTATAAAATGATTATTAATAGAACCAAAATGTGTTCCCCAAATAACAAACTTTTTATTAGTTGTCTTTTTAGGAATAATCATTATAGTAAGTCCATTTTTTAGTTTCTCTATATAAACTTTTTCTTTAATTTTTAAACTTTCTACAATCTTCATTCTTAGCCTCCTTGATTTGTTAAAAAGTAAATTGTATTTATTTGAATTTTATTAGCTATTTCTATTACATCTTCTTTCGTTACTTTTTTTATGTTTTCTTGGTACATTTCTATTGTATCTTGTGTTCCAGCTAGTTCTTGACCAAAGTAATACGTAATTTCTGTATCCTGTTCTTCTGGAATATTTTCTATAGTAGATAATAATAAATTTTTAGCATTATTTAAATCTTCTTCTGAGAAGTTTCCTTCTTTCATGTCTTGTAGTTGTTGCTTTATAATTTCTACCGCTTTATCATAATTTTCTATTTCAATACCTGCTCTAATAAAAATATTTTGTTTTCTTCTTGCATAACTAGAGCTTGCAGTATATGCCAAACTTGCTTTTTCTCTTACATTTTGGAATAATTTTGAATTTGATCCTCCTCCTAAAATAGTATTATATACTACTGTTTTATAATTTTCTTCTCCATTTCCAGTTTTAACATCTAGTCCTATTACTAATTTTCCTTGTGATATCTGCTTATTTTCTATCTTTCTTTTCGGTTCTTTTATTTCTTCTTTTTCCTCTTCTTTCAATGCTAATTGAGGTTTTCTTTCAGCATAACCTTCTAAATTCTTTTGTATTATTTTTTCCAGAGACTTCTCTTGAAAATCTCCAGAAGCAAAAATATCTATTTGGCAATTTCCAATTAATTGTTTATAATATTCATATAACTTTTGTGCTGTTATATCTTTCAAATCTTCAACATATCCATATTTATACAATCCATATGGCTTACCTTGATACATATTTTCTATGCAACTTTCTAATGCATATGCAGCTTTATTATCTACTTTTGCTTCTATCATTTGTTTTAAATTTTCTTTTTCTCCTTGTACATATTCTTCTTTAAATTGTTCTTCTTCTACTTTGGGATGAAACACAATATCCATCAATAAGTCTATAGAGTCTCTTACCAAATCTTCTTTTTCTGGTAGAAATTGATTATTTACTACCTCTAAATAAAATTTTAACGAATGATTGTCTCCTATTTTCTCTACTCCACAATCAAAAGCTGCCCCATACATTTCTTCTAGTTTTTTACTAATTTCCTCTTGTGTTTGTAATTTATTTGTTCCTCTACGTAGCACTGCTGTAATTAATGCATTTTTAGTTACATTTTCCCTAGTAAGAGGAGTTGTTAAAAAAATAGCAAATAAATTTGTTTTAAATTTATTTGTTTGTATTTTATGAAAATAAATTCCTTCCTTCACAGTCATTCTTTGATAACTCATTTTTTTCTCCTTCCCTTCGCCTTGAACTTTACTATTTTCTTTTATGAACTTTAAGCAACGTCCCTAAACTTCATAAATTCCATTATTATTATAATACAAAATAGAAAAAATATACAAGATTTCTCCTGTATATTTCATTCTACATTATAAATAGAAAATTGCCTTATTTCTCCTTCTTTTGGATAATTTTCTTTTACATAATTCATAACTTTTTGAGATTCCTGATAATACTTATCTTCATTTGTTAAGATTAATATCTTTGTATTTTTTAGTTGTTTTATTTGTTCCACCAATCCATCTTCTCCATCTCTACCTAGATTTCCATAAAAAGGCAAATCCATTTCTCCATTATTTCTACCTAGTAAATTCATGTACAAGTTAGCATAATACGATAAAATTACAACCTTTTTTCCCATTTTTTCTTCCTGCAATGTATATTGTACAATTTCTTCTATTTCCTCTTTTTTATCTTTTTCTACTAATACTCCATAATATGGAGTTTCTCTCGCAAACAAAAATGGTTTTAGTTGATAGTATTGATAAATACTATACCATACATTACCACCAATTAATACAACTATTACCACAAGTACAAGCCATTTTTTTATTTTATTTGCTTTTTCAGTTGAGAAAAATGGTTTAAATATTAATAAATCTATAACATATATCATCATGGTAATGAATACCATACTTCCTATAAATACATGTGCTGTATTAAATATAGGATAAGCTATACCCAACATGAGTAAACTAGTTGTAGCTAAAAGTAACATACAATTTCTATCCTGTTTTTCCAATGGAATTTTTTTATTTTTAGCCATCCATATTACAAATATGCTAATTCCTATTTCTAATACAATTACTAATAAACCTACAGTAGAACCAAATACATTATTATGGGAAAATTCTTTTAATCCTCCTATTGTATAATCTAAAAAAGCATATAAGTTATTGGTTACATACATATATAGTAAGAATAATACCAGACTAACAGCACTACTTCCTAACTCTATACATAGATTTTTTATGTGTTTTTTACCTTCTTTTATAAAAACATATACTATTCTACTTAATAAATATAACGCTCCTATATTCTGTTTTGTTAGAAAAACAAGAAAAATGAAAACTCCTTGTATTATACTTTTATACTTTTTGTTTTCTTTTATTTTTAATTCCCACAAAATTCCTAAAAGCACAAATAAGATAGCTAAAAAATTATAAAATCCATTTAATAAAATAATCATTTGCACTATCATAAAGAAAATAGTAAAAAAGATAGCATTTATTTTTTGTACTTTCATTGTTTTAAAGATTTGATATACCAAATAAAATACACATGTATTGATAATTACTACACTATAAATACGAAATATTAAGTAATTATCTCCAAACACTTGCAACATTATTTTTCCAAAGAAAAAAAACAATGGAGTTATAATCACATTCAATTCTTTATAAATTTGCATTCCATTAACCATTTTATATACATTAGAAAAATTCCAAAGTTCATCATTAGCATCTAGTGGTACTGCAAGTAAAAACGAGCTAGAAAGTGCAATCATGACAAATAGCATTATTAAATTATCATATTTTTTGAGTATTTGTTTCATTTTTACGCTAATTTTTCCTTCACAATCTCATTAATTGTTTTTCCATCTGCTCTTGTACCTACTTTTTGTTTTACTTCTTTCATTACTTTTCCCATATCTTTAATAGTGGTTGCTCCAGTTTCCGCTATAGCGGATATGACAATTTTTTCTAATTCTTCTTTTGTTAATGGCTTTGGTAGATATTCTGCTAAAATGTTTATTTCTTCTTTTATTTGTGTAATTAAATCTTCTCTTCCACTTTTTTCATAATCTGCTAAAGAGTCTTTTCTCTTTTTTGATTCTTTTGCAACAATTTCTAAAATTTGATCATCATTCACCTCTATTTGTTTATCTTTCTCCACTTGTAAAATAGCTGCTCTGACCATTTGAATTACATTCTTTCTAACAATATTTTTTTCTTTCATACATAACTTTAAATCTTCCAATAACTTTTCTTTTAACATCCTTCTTCCTCCTCATTATAAATTTATATTTGCCTATATGCAAAGTATTTTTTTATATATTTTTCCTATAGTCTAAAAAACAAAATAAGCGTTTCCACAACTGATTTGGTAAACGCCTTTTTTTGTATCTATTAAAATTTTCTTTTTCTTGCAGCCTCTGACTTTTTCTTTCTCTTTACGCTTGGTTTTTCATAATGTTCCCTTTTACGAACCTCTTGTAATACGCCATTTCTTGCACATTGTCTTTTAAATCTTCTTAAGGCGTCTTCTATATTACCATTATTTACTTTAATCTCTGACATGTATATTCCCCTCCTTCCAGCAATAACACTTTTTTGTGTGGGACTTTTTGGTAAGTTTTTCCTCCTTACACGTTAGATATTATATCTTAAGTTCATGAACTTTGTCAATACATAGGTTCGAATTTTCCTAAAATCTACTCACTTTTCGCACCTATAAATATATGAAGTCTGTACTTATATCAAGCATTTTTTAATTAATATGAGTGCTTGTATTTGATATTTTCTATCTTTCTACTTGTATATCTGTATCACAAATTTTTTAAATTATTTTTATTACCCT
>CALXAQ010000116.1 GCA_944386335.1 uncultured Clostridia bacterium
GAAGAATATAAAAAATGGAAAAAAGGAGAACAGACAGCTAAAACAACAATGGATAATTTATCATTAAAAAGAAATAAATTTTATATGTTTGTAAAGGAATATCAAGAAGAATTGGAAAAAATTAAAAAATAGTAGTAAAATCATAATATTTGTGATAAAATAGTTATATAAAGTAAGGAGGAGATTTAATATGAGTGATAAACAATTAGTTTTAAATACAGTACAAAATATAGATGATACAACAAGTTATGAAGAAATACTTTATACTCTTTACACACAATTGGAAGTTCAAAAAGGTATAAAAGATATGGAAGAAGGAAATACAAAAACAAGTAGAGAAGTAAAGGAGATAATAGATAAATGGTAATTTGGACAGATAATGCATTATCACATATCACAGAATTTATTGATGAATCAAAAGAAGATACAGAAGAAACGGCTAAATCTTATATGAGAAAATTAGTAGACTATGTTGATATTTTAGAAACAATGCCAGAGTTGGGAAAAAATATGGAATATATTATATCGAATTACGAAATAAGACAATTAATTTATAAAAAACATAGAATTATTTATCATATTAAAGGAAATGATGTTGTGATTTTATCTGTGTTACATACAAGATTAGATTTAGGAAAAGCATTAAGAAAATTAAAAAGAGATATACAATAAGTAGAGTAGAATGGATTTACTCTACTTATTTTTATTCTTCCACCCCATATCTTTATGTTTTTTACAATAATGTTTTAGTTTGGTTTTATTTTCTAGCATACAAAAGCAATAATCACAAAAAGATATTTTTTCAGGTAGCACATTTGCTAACACATAGTTAACAAAAATATGCCAAATAAGAAAAAATATTTTACTTGAAGTAATGTGCAAAGTTTGTTTTTCTACATCAACAAAGGATGTTACATTGTATTTTATATCAATAGAAAAATCATTTACAGCATATAATAAATCGTTTTTAAAGTCTTTTAAATAGTCTTTTTCTTCGTTATTTTCAACTTTTTTAAGAAAAGTTGAAAAATCTATACCATCTTTTTCAAATAAGTCTTTTCGTACAGAATTAAATTCTTGTATTCTTGGTTTTAAAACATCCTCTATATAGAAAATTCTTTCATCTTCATTATTAGCATGTTTTTTATTATGAAGTTGGTGTTGGTAAATCATAATATAATCTCTATTATAGCAGTACATTAAGTAAAAAATCATTAGATTTTTAGAAAATTCAATATACTCTTCTTCTTGCATTTGAGGGAAGTTATATTTTTCTTCAAATTTATGTATATATTGTTTAATTTTATCTAAATTACCTTCAATATCTATTTGGTTTACCTTATTATAAATAGTGCTAGGTGGTCTATCTTTGTATAATAAATCTTCATTATTTTTTAGTGGAAGAGTAGAAATGAAAGTTTTTCCCATTTTAAAAGAATTATCTAAAAACTTTTTACTATTATAGTCTAAAAACTTTTTTCCATATTCAATACCAAAACATTCAATTAATTTTTTTGAATTAATTAATGTACTTTTTTCTTCTCCATCTAGTCTATGATAACCGATTTTACTCATTTTTCTCTCCTTTTTAAGAATATGAATAGAAAATACTACTAATTTTATCTTAAATAAATATGTGCTACAATTTTATTAACAGTAGTACTACTAAACAATTATCACATAAATAAAGATAATTGTCAAAATTTTAAAAGGAGGAAATGATAATGAAAAAAGAATTAGAAAACAAAATAGAAGAAGCAAAGATGAAGAAACCAGAAAATGAAAAGGCATTACAAAAACATTTAGATGGAATAAAATTATATGATGGTGAAATACCAAAATTAGATAAAGATTACAAAAAAGATAGTTTTATTCCAAAAACCAATGAATTTGGAGTTTGTGAGTGGGAATCATGTGTTCAAGATGTTTGGGATTGTAGAGGATTCGCTCTATTAAAAATCAAAAATATAATGGACATAATATCAACATCAGGGTTAGTAGCAATATCTGCTATGTATAAAGCATTTCCAAGTGATTTTGGAGATATAATAGAAGATGTGTATCCTGATACTCCACGAACACATTGGAAAAATATAATAAAGAATTTTGATAAAAAAATTCTAATAGAAATAAAAGAAGAGCAAGAAAATAATGTAAATATGAATAGAGTACATTTTTACTCTAAAATGCATAATTTATCTGTTAGGTTAATGAGAATGGAAGAACATTTAGATGAAGCAGTAGAAATTTATTCTATTGAAAGTCTTTTGTTTGAAATAATAAATCAGCTATCAAAAGTTATAGGAAAAATTTTTCTACAAGAAAATATAGAAGATTTATTAATTAAAAGATTTAATGAAAGCATATTGAATAAATGGCTAATGGAGATATGCAACTTAAAAACGGATAAATAAAGTGCTGATTTGTAAATTAAAAGGAGTGAAGAAAAATGCAAGAAAAAAACATAATAGAAAGAACAAAAGAAATGAAAAAAATAGCAAAGGAATTAATAATATTAGAACATGAACTATTACTTCCGGTTGGACTAGCTACAAATAACTTAATGAGTTTTATAGAATTACCTCGAAGTATTAGATTTGTACAAGATTATTATGCAAATTATGAAATGTTACAGAATATTAATCAAAAAGTAATTTCACCAAGTCAATTTTGTACAGATGGAAACGAATTAAAATATATTCTTTGGATATCTAAACAAATTGATAAATCAAAACAATTTTTAGAAAAGTATAATAATGTTAGAAACAAAATATATAGATGTATGTTTGACTTTATAATAATTGAAGATAAAGAAGCAAGAAAAGAAATTCAAGAAATATTGAATAAATGCACAGATAATCTTCAAGAATTGGAAAATGATAAAATAACAGAAATTATGTATAAGTCAAATAAAATAATAAGTAATGCTACAAGAGAGTTTTATAAAGACCTAAAAAATGCTAATGAATATAAATATATGGATATGGTAGTAAATGAAACAATAAAAGAATTTCCTGAGATATTAGATGAAAATATAAGTGAAGCATATACATCAGCTGACAAATTTCACGAACTCTTTAATAATTATTTTGAAGATATAGAATGTGAACTATTAAAATTATGAAAATTAGAGTTGACACAATAATATCAAGAAAAAGACATATATGTAATGTTTCATTATATATAGGAGATTTCGTGATACACGAAATAAAAGTGATGTATGGTCGTAAGGGAATATATCTAATATTACCCAATATGACCTACCCTATAAATGAGGAAACAAGGCAAAAAATATTAAATCTAATAATAAAGGAACTAAAAACATATCCAGAGTTCATCAGATTACATTCAGATAAAATTTGAGATAAAAGCCATATAATTATATATTCCAAAGATAAAGACTTTAAAAGGTATATACAGATTTTAAAGTAAAAATAGCTTAATGACCTAGAATATTTTGTGTAAATGTTAATAGATTTATACAGGTGAGGTATATGGAAAGGGAAAAAGTTACGATAGAATACGGAACAGAAGATTTAAAACAAATATTAGGAAACTATATTAAAGAAAAATTTGTTGAAATCTTGAAACAAGAGGAAAGTTAAGAAAAATGAAGTAATCTATATACATTGAAAAAAAGTCTATATATAATGGAAATATCAATGATAGATTACTTCTCTCTATAAATAATGAAAGGTAGGTGTTATGGTTGAACGGAGAGAAAATCTATAAAGTAGGAATATATATTAGGTTATCAAG
>CALXAQ010000117.1 GCA_944386335.1 uncultured Clostridia bacterium
AGCATCGCGTCCCTCTGGTACATAACCTACAGGTTTCCCATGAGGGTGTCTTTCTGTAACTACTAAGCTAGAAATAGATAAAACCGCATTATACAATGTACTACTTACTTGGCAATTTCCACCACCAATACCTGTTTCCTTTTGATGATTTACAATAATACTAGCCTCCTGGTAACCTCTTTCCGCAGTTGGTTCTCCAACAGTTTTACAAAAGGAGAAGGTCTCTCCGTGGTTGTACTACTGTTCCGTTTAAGGCCTCACAAGTAAGACGAATATTCGTTAAACGCCCAGCAGATTTATCTTTAATAACGGTAGAAAAAGTGGCAATTTGATTTTCTTTGGAAGGAGTTGTTTGATTACTATTTTCTTCATTGGCTACTAAACTTTCTACTCTATTTTCAGAAGTAGTTTGATTTACTGTAGCAGAAATACGACTGCTCCCTTGTGAATTAGAAGAAGCAATTTCTTCTTTTGGAGAAGAGTTTTCTTGCCCAGCAGAGCGAAAAAATAGATAAAAAGCAGCAAGACCAATAAAAAGTAATAATATTCCTATAATTAATGTTTTCTTTTTCATAATTTTCATCCTTTTTCATCATTTTTTTCTTTTTAGTATGTGTGTAAATAAGAAAAAATATGATAGAAAAAAATGTAAAAAATAGTTGCATTATTTCAGAAATTGTATTAAGGTATAGGAAAGTAAATAGAAAGGAAGAATGAATCATGAAAACAGCATTAGTACTAGAAGGTGGAGCTTTAAGAGGTGTCTATACGGCAGGCGTGTTAGATGTTTTAATGGAAAAGAATATTCAAGTAGATAATGTAATTGGAGTATCAGCCGGAGCACTAAATGGTATGAACTATATTTCTCATCAAATTCGGAAGGTCAGTTAGTATTAATATAGAATATTGTAGAGATCCACAATATATAGGATATAAAGCTGTGTTGAAAAATAAAGGTGTGATTGGCTTTGATTACTTATTTGGAGAAATTTCTCAAAAGAAAAAACCATTTGATTATGAAACATTTGTAAAAAGTCCTATTCAATTTACAGCAGTAGTAACCAATTGCCAAACAGGAGAAACAGAATATATAGAAAAACAAGAAAAAGAGCATATATTTGCTGCAGTACAAGCTTCTTCTAGTATGCCACTTTTTTCGCAAATGGTTACTATCGGAGAAAGTCAGTATTTAGATGGAGCAGTTAGCAATGCCATACCAGTAAAGTGAGCATTAGAACAAGGATACGATAAAGTAATAGTAGTGCTAACAAGAGACAAAATGTATCAAAAAAAGCCTGTTTCGAAACAAGTAAAAAAATTGTATGCCCATCATTTTAAAGAATATCCTAAATTAGTAGAAAAATTATATACCATGCCAGAAAGATATAACCAAATAAAGAAAGATATAGAAGAATTAGAAGAAAAACAAAAAATCTTTGTTTTTCGACCAGAAAAGGAAGTACATGTAAAAAGATTAGAAAAAGATACACAAAAATTAAAAGATTTATATGAAGAAGGAAAAGCGGAAACTTTGCAAAAATGGGAGGACTTAAAAAAATATTTAGCTTAAATAAAATTTACTAATTTTCCCTGTAAAAATTTTACTTTTTTCTTACAAAAACATTGACAAAATTTGAGGGAGAGATATAATGTAAGAAAAAAGGGGAAAAATTTATGAAAAAACAGGGAATAGTAATAATTATAATAATAGGAGTATTAGTATGTGCAGTTTTGGCAACCATCTTTTTAATGACAGGGATACCTAAAGAAGAAAGTGCTTTAGTAAGTAGTACATCATCTAATATAGAAACTCCAGTAGTAAATACTTTACTATCAGAAGAAGAAAGATTAGAAGTAGCAGAAGAAATGAAACAAACATTTGAAAATAAAACAGATAAAACAGTATTAAAAGTAAATGGAGAAGAAATAAGCGAAAAAGAAATAGCTCTTATTGATTTTCAAAGAAACAATCAATATGTAAATAAAGATGGAGAAAAAATAGATGCTGTAGATGAAGCAATTAAACAATATGTTATTTTACAGGATGCAGAAAAAAATAATATAACATTAACAGAGGAACAAGAAAAAGATATAAGAGCAAGGATAGAAAAATCTATCCAAAATAGTACAGAAGAAGAAACAGAAGCATTACTGGATGCCACTAATATGACTCAGGAAGAATTCATTGAATTTTTTGTAGATAGAGAAAGAAAGTTAGAAATTATATCGAAATGGATGGTAGAAATAATGATTAAAATAGACAATGGAGAAATAGAGATTAACGATGAAGAATTTAATAATAAATATTCTGAATATATAAAAAGTAATAAAACTACATCATTATTAGATTTAGTAGACATATATGAAAAATATTTAATAGAGCAAGCAACAGTAGAATATATAAATTAAGTAAAAAGTAGACCAATTTAGTATTATTGGTCTACTTTTACGTAAAAGCTTGCATGGTGATTGTCAGATGTAATAGTGTTAGAATCAAATTCTAACAGTAGTGATTTACGAGAACTATTAAAAATTTCTCCATTATAAGATAAAATAACATCAGTAGCATCTTCAGGAATTTTGTCAGGAAAAGAAGCTAAATCTTCAGATGTAAAATAATGAACTTTCACAAATTCATATCTGTCAGGATTTGTAATTTTAAAACCAGATATAACGATGGAAGCAGGCAATAAAAAGGAAAGTTCTACAGTTACTAGAATGGCAAAGGTAATGAGTGTATAAGTAAAAGGAATAACGGAAGTAAAGAAACCTTTAAAATTTTTTCGATAGGCTAGTAGTAAAAATAATACAAAAAGAAATCCAAATAGAAGAATTGGTTCTATGAAGAAACTACTGTAATTATATGTTGGTACAGAGTAATAAAGATACATATCTAAGAGAACGAAAGCAAAGCATAAAAAACTACATAACAAGAAAAAGTAATTTATCATTAATTTGGCAGAGCGATGAAACCTAGTTAGAAAAAATATAAAGGCAATTAAAAGTGGAATATTTAGTAAAATAGAAAATCTTATTGCTATATCGAAAGTTTGCTTTAAAAAATTTTGTGTCATAAAGAAAATATTAACACATAGCATACCTATTAGCATAATAATAAAAAATGATTTTTTTAATTGTTCCATAAAAAATTTCCCCTTTTTTATGCAGTATATCACAAAAAATGCTTAAAAACAACCCAACTTGCCACTTGACAAAACGCAAAAATAAGGTATAATAGAATATGTAAGAAAAAAGGGAAGAGAGGAATGTAATTAATATGGCTGCTAAATTATGGAAAAATGTATTATTAGTTATATTGCTACTTGCATGTCTATTTAATATTGTTGTAAAATTTGTGCAGAAGACGTCATTGGAATATGAATTGCAATCCTCAGCAGTATATGTAGAAGCACAAGAAAATGAAAAATAAACAAAGAACTATTGAAAAAGATAGTAATTTGTGTTATGATAAAAAACGATAGTTTTTAAAACAGAGAGGAAGAGGTGAATACAGAATGAAAGCAGGAATACATCCAGAATATAAAGAAGCTGTTATCACATGTGCTTGTGGTAATGTAATGAAAACAAATTCCACAAAAGCAGATATGAAAGTAGATATTTGTTCAAAATGTCATCCATATTGGACAGGCAACTTAAAAAGAGAAACAACAGGTGGTAGAGCAGATAAATTCAAGAAAAAATATGGAATTCAATAAAAGTAGAGTAGGGGGAATAGCAAATAAGCTATTCTTTTTTTCACATTATAGGAAATTGCATTTCCTATAATATGAAAAATATAGATGCACAGAAAAATTGCTTTGCAATTTTTCGCGTCGACAAATCTTATACGCTTCTTACTAGACCTTAAATTAATATAACAAATATTAAAAAATAGAGAAAAGGTCTAGCGAAGCTAGATTTGTCACTTGAAAACCATAAAAAAATAAGATATAATGGGGAAAAATGAAAAAGAAAGAGGATTAAGACATTGAACAAAGTAGAACAAGAATTAGAATATATGGAAAAAGTAAAAGAATATCATCAGGGAGAAAACGTAAAATATGCTATTTTCACAATGGGATGTCAGCTAAACGAAAATGATTCCGAGAAAATAGAGGGTATGCTAGTAGGCATGGGATATACTAAAACAGAAAATAGTAAAGAGGCAGATATAGTTGTATATAATACCTGTTGTGTAAGAGAAAATGCAGAAGAAAGACTATTTGGTAAGTTGGGAGAAATAAAGAAACAAAGAGAAGAAAAAGGAACTCTTATTGCTATTGGTGGCTGTATGATGCAAGAAAAACATATTACTGAGAAAATAAAAAAGAGTTATCCTTTTGTAGATATTCTTTTTGGAACACATACCTTATATAAATTACCAGAAGATGTTTATCGTATTTTAGAGAGAAGAAAGAGAATAGAAGATATTGCTTATATCGATGGAGAAGTAATAGAAGGGCTACCTATTGTAAGAGGGGACCATATCAAAGCATCTGTTACTATTATGAATGGTTGCAATAATTTTTGTAGTTATTGTATTGTTCCTTATGTAAGAGGTAGAGAAAGAAGTAGACATCCAAAAAATATTCTAGAGGAAATAGAATCTTTAGCAAAACAAGGTTACAAAGAAGTAACTCTACTTGGTCAAAATGTAAATTCCTATTTAAGAGTGGAAAAAGAAAAAAATATTTCGTTTGAAACATATCAAGGGGTGAATTCTTTTGCTACTTTGTTGCGAGCTGTTAATAAAGTAGAGAGAATAGAGAGGATTCGTTTTACATCTCCTCACCCAAAAGATTTTACACAAGATGTGATAGAAGCCATTCGAGATTGTGAGAAAGTATCTAAAATTATTCATTTGCCTTTGCAAGCTGGAAGTACAAATGTGTTAAAAGCAATGAATCGCAAATATACAAAGGAACAATATTTAGCTTTAGTAGATAAAATAAGACAGACCATACCTCATGTTGTATTTTCTACGGATATTATTGTAGGATTTCCAGGTGAAACCGAAGAAGATTTTGAAGATACATTAGATGTAGTAAAAAAAGTTGGTTATGAACAGGTCTTTATGTTTATTTATTCTAGGAGAGAGGGAACTCCAGGAGATAAAATGGAAAATCAAATACCAGAAGAAGTAAAGCATAAGAGATTTGATAGATTAAAAACCTTAGTAGAAAAGCAGATGGAAGAACAAAATCAAAGATATATAGGGACAATGCAAAAAGTATTAGTAGAAGGTACGAGTAAAAATAATGAGAATATGTTAACTGGCCGAACAGATTCTAATAAGGTAGTGATATTAGAAGGAGACAAAAATTTAATTGGCAAAATGGTAAATTTAAACATTATTTCAGAACATATGTGGTATTTAAAAGGAGAGTATAGAGGATAAAATTATC